>CAMWQV010000098.1 GCA_947176425.1 uncultured Clostridia bacterium | reverse complement strand
TCACAGCTGGCATCCGGCAGCGGGTTTCTTGCGCTGGAAAAAAACGGCGACGGGCAGATTAACGACGTGACGGAACTGTTCGGGGCGCGTACCGGGGACGGTTTCGCGGAACTGGCGCAGTACGATGACGACGGCAACGGCTGGATTGATGAGGGCGACGCGATTTTCTCAAAATTGTCTGTATGGGTGAACTCCGGCGGTACGTCAAAGCTGCTTTCGCTCTCCGAAGCCAACGTCGGCGCAATTTTTCTGGGCAGCCAGTCCACACAGCACTCCATCGCCGATTCTCACGGAAATGTGGGCGCACAGATTCGGCGTTCCGGCGTCTATCTCAAAGAGACCGGCGAAGTAGGCACTGTCCAGCACGTCGATTTCAAAAGCTGATGAATTGGAGAGTATCTGCATAACCTCCTTTTCGCCGGACATACTAGTGCAAAGGAGTGATGTATATGGAGATATCCAAACAGGATTATCAAAAATTTGTACAGGAACGGGCAAACAGCTCTCCGCTGGTCAAGGACTGCGCTCTTGCTTTCGTAATCGGCGGCGGTATCTGCGTAATCGGACAGCTGATCATGGACGGTTTTATGGGCATGGGGCTGGAGAAGACCGACGCCGGTACTGCGATGTCGGTCACACTGGTCTTTCTTTCGGCGCTGCTCACCGGCCTGAACCTCTATAACAAACTGGGACGCTACGGCGGGGCCGGAACACTGGTACCGATTACCGGATTTGCCAATGCGGTGGTGTCGCCTGCCATCGACTTTAAAAGCGAAGGCATGATCACCGGCATGGCGGCTAAAATGTTTACTGTTGCCGGACCGGTGATCGTGTTCGGCGTGACTGCCAGCGTTATTTATGGTGTGATCTTGATGCTTCTATAAGATATCCCCCTTATCCGTTTTCTTTTCGGATGAGGGGGATTTGTTTTTTGCCCCTTGACAAATGGACTACAGTGTGTTATCCTAAATAAGCCTACAAAATGTCGTCTAAAGGAGGGGCGTTATGATTCAACAAATTTCTGATTCCGAGCTGGAACTGATGAAAATTGTATGGGCCAGCGGAGGCCAGGCCCGGTATGCACAGATTATGGAGGAACTGTCGCGAAGGGGCTGTACATGGCAGAAAAATACAGTCATCACGCTGCTGTCACGGCTGGCGGACAAGGGACTGCTGAAAACCAACAAGATTGGCCGGAGAAACGAGTATACCGCGCTTGCCAGCGAAGCCGAGTATCAGGCCGCGCAGACCCAAACGCTTCTGAACAAGCTCTATGAGGGCAGTGCGAAGGGGCTGGTCTCCACACTGATTCAGCAGGATATGCTTTCAGAAGCGGACTATCAGGACCTGAAACAGTTCTGGGAAAGAGGCAAACCGTGATGAACGCACTGCTGAAAGTAACGGTATCTCTGTCACTGTCCGGGACGCTGCTGATTCTGGTTTTGCTGGCGGTCAAGCCTCTGTATAAAAACCGGGTCAGCAAACAGTGGCAATATTACATCTGGCTTGTCGTAATTGCCCGTCTGCTGCTGCCGTTTGCGCCGGAAACGAACCTGATGGGTACGCTGTTCCAGGAGAGGGAGCAGGTCATCGTTCAGGCGGCGGTTCCTTTTCCGGAACATCACAGCACGATTCCCCTACCCTCCGCCGTGGAGAAATCGGAGGAATTTACGCAGAAAGAATCTTTGACAGCAGAAAATATGGTACAGTATCTATGGATGGTCTGGCTGGGAATCGCTTTGATTCTTCTAATCCGAAAGATAACAATTTATCAGAGTTTTGAGAAATACGTCCGTGCGGGACAGGAAGAAATAGCGGATATCGTTCTGCTGGACGGGCTTGCACAGATTGGGGAACAGATTGGCGTCACACGTCCTGTAGAGCTGTATAGGAACCGGCTGATTTCCTCGCCGCTGCTGCTGGGACTGCTCCATCCCCGCGTCATACTTCCCACCGCCGAATTGCCGGAAGCAGATTTTCAGTACACAATCCAGCACGAACTGACCCACTGCAAGCGGTGGGATATTCTCTATAAATGGCTGGTACAGCTGACTGTCTGTGTCCATTGGTTTAACCCGCTGGTCTGGCTGATGGGCCGGGAAATTGAACGGGCCTGTGAGCTGTCCTGCGATGAGGCGGTCATTCGGGACTTGGACGGGCAAGGCCGCCGCGCTTATGGAGACACGCTGCTTCACGCAACCGGGGGAAGCTATCGAAGCACTTCCGCGTCAGTTACACTCAGCGAGAGCGGCGAATTGTTAAAAGAAAGGCTGGAAGCGATTATGAATTTCAAAAGAAAATCTATTACTGTTCTGTCCGTTTTCCTGGCGGCACTTCTGCTTATGGGGGCTGCGGCAGCGGGAGCGGCATCACCGGTTTCCGGAAAAACGACGCTCAAAATGCCGGAAAATTTGACCAACAGCAATACGAACGGCGCGATGGAGACATTGGAGTTCCGCGGAACCACATATTATCTGGTGTTTACTGAGGCACAGCTCCGGGCAATCGGGACCGGCGCGTATGGTTTGGACAAGAACTACATGCAGCAGGCGGATATCGACCTGTCTTCAGCAGAATGGATTCCCATCGGGACAGAAGAGCATCCTTTTACCGGCAGTTACAACGGAAATGGTTTTGAAATCAGAGGACTTACCATGACGGACCCCAACGCGAAAATAATCGGCATGTTCGGCGTTGCGGAAAACGCGGATATCTATAATATCACTCTGCGGGATTACGATATCCAGACCGCGGGAAAAAATGTCTCCGGACGGTCAATCGCGCCTATTTTGGCACAGGGACGGCAAAGTTTTCGTTACTATGACAACTATGCCTATCCAAAGAAGGGAATCAGTACAGGCAATCGCGTTGTGCCTGCGGATTCCGCGGAGACATACTACAAAAACGGACAGCTGCCGCAGTTCGGTACAGCGTTTGCGGCGCTGGACCAGGACGCACGGAAAGCGTTTTTGGAAAAAATTGTTGACGACGGACAAATCGCGTTTTTCTCCGTCGCGCTCCAACAGCTGGACGCGGACAGTCCGCTGTTTGCGGCTCTCGCGGAAAAGGTTTATGCGGATGGAAATATTGCCTTTTTCTCTGTCCTGTGCGGTCATATGAGCCAAGAGGCATTGGCGTCCTGGCAGGCGCGGGCCGCGGCGGACAGAAGGGTCAATTTTCAGTCTGTGATTTTCAGTGAGTCGGGACAGGAGCGGGAGAAAGAAAAATTAGAAGCTGAATTAGATCAGGAAATTGCCGCCGCATACGAATCTGTGGGCGTCACAAAAAATGGGAAAAATTATTATTATCAGGGCCAGCTCGTGCATATTTTCCTGGACCACAGGCCGAATACGTCCTATTATACGCTGGACATGAACCCAAAGGGGACAGTGAATGTCAAGATACTCCGCGACAGCAGCGACAGGATCACAGGCGCGGCATATATGACCGAGGCGGAGGCAGCAGAACTGTTCGGCAAGATCGCGGATGATGAGGATGACACAGAGGACGATGATTGGAGTTGGGACTGGGACGAAGAAGACAGCGCGAAAGAAGAACTGGACCGGCAGACTGTCTCCGCATACGAAACTGCCGGCGTGACAAAAAATGGTGGAAATTATTACTATCAAGGCCAGTTGGTCAATGTTTTTCTGGACATCCGGGCGAATCAATCATTTTGTACATTGGATATGAACCCAAAGGGAACAGTAAATGTCAAGATACTCCGTGACAGCAGCGACAGAATTACAGGCGCGGCGTATATGACCGAGGCGGAAGCAAAAAAGCTGCTGGG
The DNA here is from genome assembly GCA_947176425.1 of uncultured Clostridia bacterium. Taxonomy (GTDB): domain Bacteria; phylum Bacillota; class Clostridia; order Oscillospirales; family Oscillospiraceae; genus Pelethomonas. The sequence goes on along the minus strand of CAMWQV010000098.1, from coordinate 3,330 downwards.
CAATATCAATGATGACGAAGATCAGGAGGAAGAAACTGTTTGGACCGGGGCAACAGATATCCCCATTACAATCGCCAGCGTCAAAAGCGGAGAAACTGTCTGGCTGGGTACATATATATTTGCCGAAGGCGACCAAGTTTTTTACAACGTGACTGTGGAAACAGGAGAACGTCTGGATATCGGCTTTGCCCGTTCAGGGAGCGTGCGAACGAATAAAAGGCCGTCTCCGGCATACAATATGGTCTCTAATTCCCGCGAGAATGGGAAACTGGAAATTAAAACGGGCGCAATTACCTGGAAAGACCCTGTCAAGCCCGGAGAATATACCCTGTTTCTCCACACCGGCAGCGGCGATCTGTCCAATGTGGAGGGTCATGTCGTGATCGTCAAAGCAAATTGAACAGAAATTATGAGGTCAAACGGCCTCATAATTTTTCATATCGCCTGCTATCATAGTCAGCAGGGGGTGTCAGTGTGGTTGATACCATTTTGATCGGACATGTTATTCAAAACTTTCGTAAATCAAAAGGATTATCTCAAGAAGTATTAAGCGGGCTTGCCGATTTAGACAGAACACATTACAGCAAAATAGAGCGCGGCTTACGCAGTCCTAACCTAAACACCCTTTTCAAAATCGCATATGCCTTGGATGTTGCCCCGCATGATTTGATCATTGAAATCGAGCAGGCATTAGATACGCAAACACAAAAATGAGAGAGTACATATGGTTTTTACAGGAGGCAGGAAGATGGACGGGAAAGAATGGGTACATACTGCGCTGGACTTGTTTTTTCCGCCGCGCTGTGCGTTCTGCGGCGGTCTGATGGAACAGAGCGGGAACGGCGTCTGTGCGGCATGTGAAAGCGTACTTCCTTATAAAAAGGACGGCGGCGTCAGTGACCTGAACGGATTTCCCAGCGCGGTGGTGTTTTATTATGACGGCGTGATCCAAGACGGGATTCACGCGCTGAAATTTGGCCGCAAATCCTGGCGCGCGGAAGTTTTTGGACGTTATATCGCGGAACATGCGGCGGCCTGTTTTTCCGAACCGTTTGACACTGTGACGTTTGTACCGGTACATTTCAAACGCAGTATAGAACGGGGTTTTGATCAGGCCCAGCTGCTGGCCCGTTCCGCCGCCAAAACGCTCCGTCTTCCTATGCTGCGCACACTCCGCAAGGCCCGCAGCAACCTCCCTCAATCCACTCTGAACGATCCGGACCAACGGCGGGAGAATGTCAAAAATGCCTACCGTCCCTTTCGTCCCGCGCATATCCGGGGCCGCCGTCTGCTGCTGGTAGACGATGTCATCACGACCGGCAGTACAATTACCGCCGGTGCCGCGGCGCTTCTGGACGCAGGCGCAAAAAGTGTTGTATGCGTCTCGCTGGCTGGCGGACACAGGGAAAGAGGGGCTTCCATTATGCGGGAATCTGTGGTATACTGAAGGCATAAATACAGAACAGGAGGACGCGCCGCCGCAAACGGTGCAGAGCATAATGGAATACAATAAGCTGATTGACGATTTTGAACTGGGCGATGAGATCGATGGATTCTATATTTTGAAAAGTGCGGTCTCAAGGACTTCCGGGGCCGGAAAACCGTTTTTAGCCGCCGTGCTTTCCGACCGTACCGGCAATATCGAGGCAAAAGTCTGGGACTACAGCGGGCCGGTGGGGGGCGCGGATGAAGGCAGCATCGTCAAAGTCCGGGGGACCGTATCCGAATTCCGCGGTACGATGCAGTTCACTGTCTCCCGTATCCGCACCGTCCAAGCCAACGATCATTACAGTCTGGATTCCCTGGTCCCCGTCGCGCCTATGGACGCGGAGGACGCTTATCAGGAACTGCTGCGGCTGGCCGGTTCCATTGAGGACCCGGATTATCACGCGGTCTGCCAAAAAATGCTGGACCGGTACGGAGAAAAATTCTATATGCTCCCCGGCGGGAAAAGTGTACACCACAGCTTTCTCCACGGCCTGCTGATGCATACCCTGAACATGCTCCGGACTGCTGACTTCCTGGCGGATATCTACGAGGAAGTCATTGACCGCGATTTGCTGCTGGCCGGTACGCTTTTACATGATTTTGCTAAATGCGACGAATTTGTGATCTCCCATCTGGGACTTGTGACGGATTACTCCCTGAAAGGTCAGCTGCTGGGCCATTTGGTCATCGGCGCACAGGAAATTGCTGCTATCGCTAAGGAACTGAACGTTCCGGAAGAAAAATCCGTTTTACTCCAACATATGCTGCTGTCCCACCACGGCGAACCGGAATTCGGCGCGGCGATCCGTCCGCAGTGCGCCGAAAGCGAGCTTGTGGCTTTTTTCGACCTGCTGGACAGCCGTATGGAAATTTATGCCGAGACTTTGGACAGTATGCGTCCCGGACAGTTCTCTAAACGGGTCTTCGCGCTGGATAAAAAAATCTATAAGCATCTATAAGTATTAAAATCGGCCCCGCACTGGAAAAACATAGTGCGGAGCCGCTATTTTTTGCTTTTTAGAAAGATTCCGCCAGAACAGCCAAGGCTTTGCTGATAACGGCGCGGGTCATGGTGCCGCCGGGGTCCAACTCCCCTTTGGCGTTGGCATCAATCGCACCGAATGCTGTCGATACCTCAAAATGTTCGCGGGCATACTCCGGAACAGTGTCTGCGTCGGCGAAGGCTGTCAGCTCCATACGGGGCAGCGGGTCTGCGTCCTCCGTTTCCTCTTGAACGAGGAGGCGTCCCAGCATGGTCACTGCCTGCGCCCGCGTCAGCGTCCCCCGGGGATCAAAAACGACATGCCCGCCTTTCTCTATGCCGTTGACAATTCCCATGCTGTACATCGCACGGACCGCATTCCCTGCCCAGGATTCTACCGGGTCCAGGTCAGTAAACGGCGTCTCGACATTCGCGTATTCGGACGTATCCAGGCCGATATATCGTGCCAGCAGCACCGAAAATTCTGCGCGTGTCACGCCTTTATCCGGATAGGCGTACAGTTTTCCGCCCGAAGAAACGCCTGTTAAAATACCCTGATCGTAGAGGTCGATCATGTATTTCTCCGCCCAGTGTCCCTTTGTATCCTCAAAAGGACTGACAGCTGTTACTTTTAGAGGAATGGATACGGAAGAACTGCCGCGGGTGGCGGTAATTGTACCGGTCCCCTCTGTTTTCAGGACGGTCAGCAGGCCGTTTTCATCAATCGTACCCAATGCCGGATCTACCGTCCAAGTATAATCTGACGGGAAAATTTCAAGATTGCGGTGGTGGTAAGATGCCGCAAGCCCTAACTGCACGGTGCTCTTTGTGTTGACGTTCAGGCTGGTGATTGTGGAACC
>CAMWQV010000097.1 GCA_947176425.1 uncultured Clostridia bacterium | reverse complement strand
GTTCGCTGTCGTAGATTTTCGTGTCCAACCTGTCCAGCTCCTTTCTTAAATTGATTCTATTGCAATAGAACAACTGCATTTTATCGCAATAGAACAGGGCTGTCAAGAGGTAATTTGTAAACAAACTGAAACTGCGGCAGCGTTCCCAAGACTGGAAACGTTGCCGCAGTATATTATTTCCCCACGCAGAATCTCTCAAAAATCCGTGAGACCAAATCTTCCCGCAGGGTACGTCCGGTCAGTTCGCCCAGCGCGTGCATAGCGTTTTCCGTGTCTGTCAGCACAGCGTCCGGCGTCATCCCAAACTCCAGCGCCTCCAACGCGCCGCGCAGAGCGTCCAGCGCCCGCCCAACTGCCTCCGCCTGACGTGCATTAGTAAGCAGGCGTCCCGGCTCTCCGGTGGGAAACCGTTCCGCGACAGCCTGTTCCAGCGCGGACAGTCCGGTCCCTTCTTTTGCGGAGACAGAGAGAACACAGGAAAATCGTTCCCGCAGTTTTTCCAGGTCCGCGGCCTGCGGCAAATCGGATTTATTGACCAGCACGATCTGTTCCCGTGCCAATGCAGCAGCGTTGATTGCGGCGGCGTCCCCGTCCGTTACACCGGCGGAACCGTCCAGAACCAGCAGCGACAAGACCGCTTCTCCGGCGGCGGCGCGGGCGCGTTCTACGCCCAGACGTTCTACCGTGTCGCTCGTCTCACGGATACCGGCGGTGTCGATCAGCCGCAGAAGAACACCGCCTACCACCGCTTTTTCTTCCACTGTATCCCGCGTTGTCCCGGCAACATCCGTCACGATAGCACGTTCCCGGCCCAGAAGAGCGTTTAAAAGAGAGCTTTTGCCTACGTTCGGACGTCCGATGATTGCCGCAGGAACTCCCTGCCGCAGTACCTGTCCGCGGCTGAAAGTCGCCAGCAGGTCCGATAAACTCTGTACGGCATTTTGCAGAGTCTGCCGCGTCTCCTCCTGACTCAGTTCGGAGATGTCCTCGTCCGGATAGTCTACCACAGCATAAAACCGGCTGGCAATCTCCAGAAGGCTGTTATATACCGTTTCGATCTTCTGCCGGAGTGAGCCGCCCAACTGTTCAACGGCATTACGGGCGGCGGCGGCGGTCTCGGCTTCAATCAGATCGATAACCGCTTCTGCTTGTGTGAGGTCCAGATGTCCGCTGAGAAATGCGCGCTTTGTAAATTCCCCGCGTCCAGCCTGCCGCGCTCCTGCCGCGAACAACGCCCGCAGCGCCTCGTCCAAAACCACCGGGGAACCGTGGCAGTGGAACTCCGCACAGTCTTCCCCCGTATAACTCCCCGGTCCTGGGAAGCGTACCGCCAGGACTTGATCAATGGGCCGGCCTTCCCGGTCAAGCAGCGTCCCCAGCGTCATTTTCCGCGGGTCCTGTTCGCCGAACGCTTTTCGGTTTGCGGCGCGGAACACCCGCTCACAGACTGCGAAACAGCCGTCTCCAGATACCCGTACCACGCCGATGGCAGATACTTCTCTGCCCGTTGAGACTGCGGCAATTACATCCGCCATATGCTTTCTCCCTCCATTATTTCAGAAACTGCCGGATAATCCGTTCATGGCATTTCCGGTAGGGCTGGTAGCGCATAGGCAGATCAAGCCAGGTCTTTTTGTGTACGATGCTCTTGCGGTGGGAGAAGGTTTCAAAACCGGTTTTGCCGTGATACGCGCCCATGCCGCTGGCACCGACGCCGCCAAATCCCATATGCGGCGTGGCTAAATGGATAATCGTATCATTGACGCAGCCGCCGCCGAACTGACAGTGTTCCGTCACATAACTGATACGCTTTTTGCTGCTGGAAAACAGATAGAGCGCAATGTGATGGGTGCTGTCGTTAATCGTCCGGACCGCCTCGGACAAAGAGCGGTAAGTCAATACCGGCAGAATCGGACCGAAAATTTCCTCCTGCATGATTGGATCATCCCAGGCAACATCCAGAATCATCGGTTCAAACCGGCAGGTTTCCGGGTCCGACGCGGAGCCGAATACGACTTTATTCAGATCGACCAGTTCCCTGATGCGTTCAAAATGTTTAGAATTGATAATCTTCCCATAGTTCGGATTGTCTAACGGAAAACTGCCGAACTGCCGCTCAATCTGATAAATCAGTTCTCTGATAAGCTGGTCGTGTATCGACCGGTCACAGAGAATATAATCCGGGGCAACGCAGGTCTGACCGCAGTTCAGGAATTTCCCGAATACAATCCGTTTGGCTGCCAGAGGAATTTTTGCGGTACTATCCACAATACAGGGACTTTTTCCGCCCAATTCCAGAGTAACGGGCGTCAAATGCTCCGCCGCATGACGCAGGACCTCTTTGCCTACCGCTTGACTGCCGGTAAAGAAAATATAATCAAACTGTTCCTGCAGCAAGAAAGTATTTTCCGCCCGTCCGCCGGGGATGACCGTTACATAAGAGGGAGAAAAGCATTCCGCAATCAAATCCTGTATCACACGGCTGGTATTCGGCGAGTACGCGCTGGGCTTCAGTACGGCGGTGTTCCCGGCGGCGAGAGCGTCGGCCAAAGGACCAATTGCCAGCATAAACGGATAATTCCAGGGACTCATAATCAGCGTGACGCCGTAGGGGACAGGCTTCGTATAGCTGCGGGCGGGGAATTGCGCCAGGGGTGTGGAGACGCAGGTTTCCGCTGCCAACGACCGCAGATGCCGGATCATATAGCTCAGCTCGCTGCATACCATCCCGACTTCGCACATATACCCTTCAAAACGGCTCTTGCCTAAATCCTGCTCCAGAGCGGTCAGAATCGCTTTTTCATGGCGCTGGACGGCTGTTTTCAGATGCTGCAAAGCCTGAATGCGGTAGTTCAGAGAGTGGGTCGCGCCGGTGGAAAAAAAAGCGCGCTGTGAGGCCAGAATTGCTTGTATCTCTGTTTTTTCCATGATCGATATCCTTTCTTAAAATAACGGGCTGAAATTGATTTATTATCACCCATTATATAAGTAAGGCTTTCACTTGTCAATGCACGGATCGTTTTTATCCCGATTTGTCTCCCCAACCGTTCCTGTATCCATGCCCGCCGCCCTGACCGTGATGTCCATATCCGCCGCTGTCAGGAGCTGCGCCGGACAGAGCACCGATTCTGTCTCGAATCTCTCTCATAGTCCAGCCCTGTACGTCTTCCGGCGTAATGTCAGGATCAAGGGTTTGCAGTTCTAAAAATGCCCGATATTTCCCAAAGGATAGACCGCAGGTATGTGCAGCTGTCATATCCTCATATCTGCCCATGCCGCAATAGACGTTATAATATCCGGCCGCATAGCATTCAACATTTGCAAGCATTTCATTTTGCCGTTCTCCATCCGCGCTGCTGACCATAATGGACAGGACTTCATCCTGTGCCAGACATTCGGTTACCATCTTGTCATTCAGCACCTGGCTGATCGCGTCCATATAGCTCATATGCCGAACGTTCAGCCCCGCAGCCAAATCCATGCCGTCATCGTTATATCCCTCAACAGAGAGTACCCTGTCAAATCGATTGATTCTGAACTCAATAGACGGATTGATGTCAATACTGACTGCCGATACAGGCGTGAAGTACAGCCAGCCCCCGCCTCCCAAGCCAGACAGAATGAATACGAGGCAGATCAGAGCTGTCAGCAGCCTCCAACGCGCCGGAGGTGTTTTTGAATACGCGGACATCTTGCGGAGAAGAAATTCCCGCGTTCTGTCCTTCAGATCAGATTCAGCATGAATATGATCAAAAGAAGTTTTCAGCTTCTCATACATCTCTGTCACCTCCCAGTCTATCCTTCAGAAGTTTTTTTGAACGTGTCAAAAGCGTATATACAGTATTCACATTTTTCCCAAGAATTTCGCCAATCTGAGGAGCGGTATATCCCTCATAATAATGGAGGTACACCACCTGCCTATATTTTTCCGGCAAAGACAGAACCGCTTCCAAAACACCTCTGCTTTCTGCATCTATAAAAACAGGTTGTTCCATCAGATCGTCAATGGATACTGTACGGCTGCGCCAGAAGCTTTTCAGCAGGTCCTTACACGCGTTGACAGTCACCCGGATAAACCACGCTTTTTCATGCTCATCGCTTTCAAATGCAGCGGAACTCAGGATATATTTCAAAAACACAGTCTGAAATATATCCTCCGCATCCGCACGATTTTTTAAGTGTACAATACAAAGCCTTCTGACAGTATCCGAGTATAATTCAACAGCCCTGTTAGCTTCCTGCTCGCTTCGCATAGTAAGCCCCCGCTTTTATCTTCCGCGGCCTCCGCGACCGCCATGACCAGCGCCGCCATATCCGCAAATACCTGCGCTGAAATTATCGCATATACCATCGCCGTCCGCATCAACGAAGCCAGTTCCCTGAGGAAGCGTCGCACCGCAAGTATCGCATACACCGTCGCCGTCAGCATCCACACAGCGTACCCAGCTTCCATCTGCGGAAATGTGCCACAGACACTGGGAATTTCTCAGCCCTCTGCCCTGGTTGCGTCCGCCCTGTCTTCCGGCGCCGCATCCATATCCGCCTCCACAAGCGCCGGAAGCAAAATTATCACATATGCCGTCCCCATTTTCATCCACAAAAGATACCCTGGCGCCGTCTGCATTATAGCGGCCCATACCGTCAGGGTATTGCTGCTCCGCCGCCAGCGCATTTGCTGAACCGATGGATAAGGCCAGCGCCGCCGCTAAAATTCCTGTCCACATTTTTTTCTTCATGTCGATTCCTCCGATATTTTGATAGCCATCGGGCTTCATCCTTAATACGATTGACAAAGCACGATCCATTCAAACTGTCAGAAAATTTTTGCGGGAAAATTATATGTCTAATCTTGAAACGGAAAATTTCTTCCTCGACCACAATCAGCAGTGACGGATAAAAAGTATGAGAAGGAAATCCAGCCAGCTTGAGGGGCGCGGCGGTTACTTCTTTTTGTTACAAAGAACAAAAAAATACCGGCAAAGGATTCCAGACAAAAAATTGCATACCTTCCCAATAACTGCGGATACTAACCATGTTTTCCAAGAAAAACACAGGAGGAATCGAGAATGAAAGCAACCGGAATCGTGCGCCGCATAGACGACTTGGGGAGGGTAGTGATTCCCAAAGAGATCAGGCGTACCATGCGTATCCGCGAGGGGGACCCGCTGGAAATCTACACCAGCCGGGACGGGGAGGTCATCTTCAAGAAATATTCGCTGCTGGGCGGACTGGACGATTTTGCGGGACAGTTTTGTGAAACGCTGTCCAAAAGCTGCGGCTCTATCACCGCCGTAACAGACCGCGACACGATCATTGCCGTAGCAGGCGGCGGCAAGCGGGAACTGCTGGGCAAGCGTCTCAGCCCCCAGCTGGAACAGATCATGGAGGACCGCAAGATTTATCAGCATAACGGTGATGAACGCCGCATTTTCATCACAGAAACAGGGGATAAATTCTGTGCGGCAGTCGCTGCGCCCATCATAGCGGAGGGCGACGTATTAGGGCTGGTGCTGTTCGTAGAGGACGGCGAACCGATGATAACCGGGGAAACCGAATATAAGCTGGCGCAGACCATTGCTGCCTTTCTCGGGAAGCATATGGAGGCCTGAACCTGTTCCGCCGGAAGCCGGAGGGCCGTTTTAGAAAAAGCCCTTCGGCTTTCGGATTTTGGGTTTACAATTGGCGGCGGGTGTGATATCTTAGTCTTAACGAACCGCCCGAATGCGGCGGAATGAATGATGGAGGAGATTATTGTATGGAAAAACCCGTCTTAGTTGTTCTGGCGGCAGGAATGGGCAGCCGCTACGGAGGACTGAAACAGATGGACGCAGTGGGAGGCCATGGACAGAGTATCATGGATTACTCGATCTATGACGCCCGCCGTGCCGGATTTGAAACGGTTATTTTTGTTATTAAAAAAGAGCTGGAGGCCGATTTCCGGCAGATAGTGGGCAGCCGCATCAGCCGCGGTATGAATGTCCGCTATGCGTTCCAGGCCCTGGACGACATTCCAGCGGGCTATACAGTACCCGCCGGACGTGTCAAGCCCTGGGGTACGACCCACGCAGTCCTGGCCGCGCGGGAGATTGTACATGGTCCCTTTGCCGTGATCAATGCGGATGATTATTATGGTCCCGAGGCGTTCCGCATGATCTATGACTATCTTTCCGGCCGCCCCGATACAGCGGAAAAGTATCAATATGCTATGGCAGGCTATCAGCTGGGCAATACTGTGACCGAACACGGCAGCGTTTCCCGAGGCGTCTGCGAAGTGGACGGCAGCGGATTTTTGCGGGATATTGTCGAGCGTACCTGCATTGAAAAAGACGGAGAAAACGCCCGTGTCTCTATTGATGGAGCATGGCAGCCGCTGTCCGGAAACACGCCGGTGTCCATGAACTTCTGGGGATTCCAGCACAGCTTTCTGGAGGAAGCACAGGCCGCATTCCCCCGCTATTTGGAGCGAATCCTGTCGGAAAATCCGGAAAAAGGGGAGTTCTATCTGCCTGCACTGGTAAGCGATCTGCTCAAGAGCGGAAAAGCGCAGGTAAAAGTTTTGTCCTGCGGAGAAAAATGGTTCGGCGTTACATACCGGGAGGATAAGCCGACTGTTGTGAACGCACTGCGGGAGAAGACCGAGGCGGGGCAGTATCCCGAAAACCTGTGGGATTCTTAATTTTTTGTTAACTACTGGTAATATGTCAGAAATCGTGGTATGATAGCCATGCCATACAAACGAGAGGGGGATACCTATGATTTTTTATTTCTCTGCTACCGGCAACAGCAAGTATACTGCGGAACGCATCGCCTCCGCTACAGAGGACCGGACGATTTTTCTGCGCGATGCTGTACGCAGCCGCAGCTATTCTTATGACGTGTCCCATGAGAGCCGGATCGGATTTGTGACGCCGGTGTATTTCCAGGGACTGCCGAGTATCGTTACTTTTTTTCTGGATAAACTCCACCTGACCGGCTATACCGATCAATATGTGTATCTGGTCCTTACCTGCGGTGAGACGACCGGAAATGCGGCGGGCCAGATGGCGAAGCTTCTGAAAGAAAAGGAAGTTACCTTATCCGCCCAGTTCGGTATCCCAATGGTGGACAACTATATCCCTATGTATAAGATC
>CAMWQV010000096.1 GCA_947176425.1 uncultured Clostridia bacterium | reverse complement strand
AAAACTCAAGCCGGACGATTTGCTCTACATCAAAAGCATCGACCGGCTGGGGCGCAATTATGAGGAAATCCAAAATCAGTGGAGGATTCTCACCAAAGAGAAGAAGATCGACATCGTGGTACTGGATATGCCGCTTCTGGACACCCGGCGTGGCAAAGATCTGATGGGAACATTCCTCAGTGATATTGTCCTGCAAGTGCTGTCCTTTGTGGCAGAAAATGAGCGTACCAACATCCGCCAGCGGCAGGCGGAGGGTATTGCGGCGGCAAAGGCCAAAGGCGTCCGGTTCGGCAGACCGCCCAGGCCGTTGCCAGAAAGCTATCACAGTGCCTATCAGCGGTGGAAAGCTGGAGCGATCACCGGCACAGCAGCGGCGAAAGAGTGTGGGATGCCGCTCTCTACCTTCCGCTATCGGGCAGAGATTTACGAAAAGGCCAAGTTATTGTAAGCAAGGCAAATTTACAGAAATGTGTACCTTTCTGTAAATTGGTCTTGCATTTTGCTCAGGGAAAGAATACCATATAAGCAGTTAGTTTTCAATACCTTTGTAGCATTTTTTTAGGAACGAAATTATCTTGCCGAAAAGTACACTTTGTTACAAAATAGGGAGGTGGAAAAAACAGCAAAAAATGTTCGGGAAAAACAGAATTTTAGGAGGAAAGTATGTACAGAAGGATTTTATCAACTTTGTTGGCACTTTGTATAGTGCTGGGGATGTTGCCCATATCGGCATCTGCAATGGAGCAATACACGCCTGCAATTTCCGTTCATGCGGAAGATGTATGGGATGGTACAGTTGCTGACAGTTATGCAGGTGGAAGCGGCACCTCCCAAGCGCCGTACCTAATAGCTACGGCGGAACAATTGGCTAGAGTTGCAGAACAAGTAAACAGCGGGGCGGAGAGCGGTAGAAATTATCGGCTCCTGAATGATATTTACCTTAATGATGTATCAGCGGTGAGTTCATGGGATGTGATTCCGCCACAAAATCAATGGATACCTATTGGTTCCGCTTCATCCTCATTTTCTGGAATTTTTGATGGAGCAGACCATACAATTCAGGGAATCTATATTTCAACCGCCGATAATTATCAGGGATTATTTGGTATGGTCGGTAAAGACAGCTCTATCAAGAATTTAAGTGTGGAAAAATCGTATATTAAAGGTGAAAATTACATTAGTGGCATATGTGGGTATACCAGCAGTAGTTTCAGCAATTGCCATAGTGATGTTACTGTAATTGGGAATAAATATATAGGCGGAATTGCCGGTGGCGCTGGAAATCCGGGCGGCCTGTTTGGAGGTTCTCCGGTTAACGTAGAAAATTGTTTTAATATAGGAAATATAACTGGGCAAAGTTATGTTGGCGGCTTACTCGGAAACGCAACCACAGGTGTGTTCAAAAAATGCTATAATGTTGGCGCAGTGACTGGCACAACTCGGGTTGGAGGGATTGCCGGCAAATCAGTGGAATCACATAATTGCTGGAATATAGGTGATATCACTGGTACAGATTATGTTGGCGGAATTCTGGGTGAAGGTGCATTTTTCGGATCGGATTCAACAAGAATATTAGGCTGCTTTAATGCAGGGAAGATTTTAGGGAAATCTTATGTTGGCGGTCTGCTTGGCTATGCGTCACAGTATAGCGGACTTTATCCAGCTACCATTTCAAATTGCTATAATGTGGGTCAGCTTACAGGAAGCGATGGCGGTGATTATGTAGGCGGCATTTCAGGAGAGGGAAATGTTTGCAAGTATACTAATTGCTATAATGCAGGAAACTGTTCACTCGGCAACGGAAAGAATACTGATGCATTTTTCAATTCTGCAAGGCAAGGATCGGGGAATCTGTATTTCCTGGAAGGATGCTGCGGCGCGAATTATTGGAATGGCTGGCCAACGATTGTTTTTGCCAAGAGTTCCGCTGAGATGCAGGAGAGTGCTTTTGTTAGTACGCTGAATAATGGTGGTTCGGCATGGGTACCAGATATGGAAGATCACAATTTGGGGTATCCTATTTTGAGTGGGATTGATTATGAAGTGTATGCGAGATATATTAAACAACCTGATATTTCTAATGATCCTATTACCTTTGATAATGAATCCTACTCTCTAAATGCTTTTCAACCGCTTGATATTACTGCATTAATTCCAAATTCTAACGGATTTCAGGAAAACAGTATTACTTGGAGTAGTAGTGATGAGAGTATTGTTATAGTTGAGGAATATCAAGTACAATATGAAAAAAATAATATGTACGCTATTGCCAGTATTTATGCTGTTTCAACTGGTGTAGCAACTATTACGATTACTCTTTCTGATGGCAGAAGTGCAGATTGTAAGATAATTGTAACCCCGAATCTTTCTCCAGATACAACGATGCAAATTGGAGATACCACCACTGTAATAATATCTGGTCTCAACCCAATGTTAAGCGAAAATGATATTTCTTGGTCGGTAACAGATAAATCTATGCTTGATGTTATAAAAACAGATTATAGCACAGGTATAGAATCGGGAAATGCTTCAGTACTGGTGAGGGCTACAAAAATAGGAACCACTACTGTGACATGTTCAATAAAAGAGCTTGGAAGTTTCAATTGTAAAATCCGTGTCGAACTTGATCACTGGTCATTTAGTAATGCAGATACTGATAACGAAGGAAAATGGCCTGCGAAGAACGGATATTATATCACATCAGATGATTATTCGCGTTTAATTAGCAACCTTAGTAATATTGATAAAATGAAAATTACATATGCGTCCAATATTACATCAGAATCGAGATATAATATTGATGGAACTCCCCCATATAATCCACTTTTAGTCACTTATGGTTTTATAGACTGGACTGGGTCATGTCACGGTATGTCGAGGTGGGTTTGTTTAGTTAACGCAGGTATTTTGTCCCCTGAAATTTTGATTAAATCTTCGTTATATGAAGTTGATAAGGATAATAACATCTTAGCTAAAAGAACACAATCTGCAATCAATTTTTACCATTTTCAACAGGAATTATCCTATTATCAGAGCAAAACGGCAGAATTTATGTCACATGATCAAGATGAACAGTTGAAAGAATTGAAAACATATGCTCAAAAAGCAGAGAATGGAGGAAATCCGATTCTTATCAGATTTGAATGGTATAGTAAATTCAAGGAAAATGGTGCATGTCTGACTTCTAGTGGTACTGCGCATGCAGTTGTCGGGTATGGATTAGAATCTGGAAATTGGTCAATATCCGTTAATGGTGGCGAAGAAATATTATATACTAACCGTATTAGAATTTATGATTGTTCTAGACAAGGTTGGAAATTTTCTGACTGCGATTTGTATTTCAATGATACGGAATGGTGTATTCCACGTTGGAAGATTATTAGTAGAGACAAGGAAATGAATAACAAGAATAACAATGGGCGGCTACGATTGGTTACATATGATGTATCTGATTTAAATTACGTGGATTATTTAACGGGTAATATTAGTACAGCAGTGGCTCCCCCAATAACTACATTGTCAACTGCGGCGGATGCTGTTTATACTTTGAAAATTGCAGAGGATACATATACAATTAGTGGTCTTTCTGTACTAAAGGCAACAAATAATAAAGAACTGATAATATTCTTAGACGACAATGTTACAATTGAAGGTGAGGTGCTACCGAGCAATGCAACAGTGATCCTTCCAAATACAAATGAAAGTTATGCTATTGAAACTAGCGAAGATTCTATAAACTTTTCGGTGGCATATGAGAACTACTTTGAGGCAGCCAATGTGAGCAGCACAGGTTCAGTTACCTTCAATCCGAATGGAAATATTACCATTGAAGCAGAAGAAAACACAGATTTTTACGTAAATATAACTGTTGATGATGAGAATTATGCGTTACCTTGGTACACTCTTGAAATTACCGGTTCTAATTCTAGTAATATTTCAACAGAATTAGTTGATGACGGCGTTATATTGGCTAGTAATAACTTAGTTAATATTACGATTTATGGTTCTAACGATCAGGAAACAAGAAAATTGATTTTTTCTACCGATGAAGAAAGTGTGTTGGTTTCTGAACAAGAGAATGAACTCACAATTTGGGTTGATACTGATGGCGATGGGGAATATGAGACGCCATTAGATGAAACATCTGGTATCCCCACTCATACCATTACCTTCGACGCCAACGGTGGTACTGGCTCAATGGAAAACAGCACTGCTGCCGATGGTACGCCCTACACACTTCCGAGTTGTAGCTTTTCACCCCCCGTTGACAAAGTTTTTGACAAGTGGGCTATTGGGAGCGCCAACAGTAGCATAACTGTAGAGGCTGGCAACAACTACATATTTACTGACGATACTACCGTCTATGCACTTTGGAAGGATGCACCTGCTATAACCTACACACTAGCAGTGACCAATGGCACAGGTAGCGGCAGTTATGCGCCTGGAACCCAAATTTCCATTACGGCCAATACCGCACCTGCGGGAAAGGTGTTTGACAAATGGATAACAAATAATGGTGGAACTTTTGTAGACGTGTCCAGCTCCAGTACTACGTTCACTATGCCAGCGAGTGATGTGACTGTTACGGCAACCTATAAAGACAGCATAACGCCCCCAGCACCGCCTGTACCTGGACACCGCCATAATTGGGTGACAGCTTGGAGCAACGATTCAACCCATCACTGGCATGAGTGTAGCGCAAGCGGCTGTACAATCACCAACGATAGCGGCAAGAATGGTTACGGCACTCATGTCTACGATGATGATACGGATACTGTCTGCAACTTCTGCGGTTATACTCGTATTGTAACCCCACCCGCGCCGGAACATATCCATAACTGGGCGGAAGCATGGACTAACAATGCCACGCACCACTGGCGTGAGTGCGATGCAAGTGACTGTACCATCACTGACAACAATGATAAGGATGGTTATGGCGTTCATATCTATGATGATGAAGCAGATACCACTTGCAACACCTGCGGCTATATCCGTATTGTAACGCCGCCTGTGCTGGAACATACCCATAGCTGGGCAGAAGCATGGACCAACAATGCCACGCACCACTGGCATGAGTGCGACGCAAGTGACTGTACCATCACTAACAACAATGATAAGGATGATTATGACGTTCATATCTATGATGATGAAGCAGATACCACTTGCAACACCTGCGGCTATGCTCGCATTGTAACCCCGCCTACGTTGGAACACACCCATAACTGGGCGGAAGCATGGACCAACAATGCCACTCATCACTGGCATGAGTGCGACGCAGGTGAATGTACCATTATTGACAACAATGATAAGGATGGTTATGATGTTCATATCTACGATGATGATTCGGATACCACCTGCAACACCTGCGGCTATACTCGTACTGTAGCACCGCCCACACCGCCCCGTCCAGTTGACAGGGAAGAAACCTATTACATCAATATTCCTAAGACAGACAACGGTGAGATCATCCCCAGCACCCGCCATGCGGAAGGCGGTGATCGCGTGACTTTGACAGCACACCCGTACGCTGGGTACGAATTGGAAAGCATAACCGTTACCAACGTCCGGGGCCGCGAAATTACATTACGTGACTTGGGCAATGACCGGTATAGCTTTACAATGCCGAATTCTCGTGTTAGTGTGGAAGCCAGCTTTACCAAAGTTGTGAAAAACACTCCCAACGTTCCGGCTGAAGATGAGCCATTTACCGCTTTAGGTACTCCTGGTATTTCCGGCATTGTTTTGAATCCGTCGCCTATGCCCTTTACTGATGTACACGCAAATAATTGGTTCTATAATCATGTCGAGTATATGTGGAAGCACTATCTAATGAGCGGCGTATCCGACACCCAATTTGCCCCTGACGCTACGACCAGCCGTGCGATGATTTGGACTGTCCTGGCCCGGATGAACAATATACGCACAGACGTTAATCCCGGTCTTACCTGGTATGAGCGCGGGATGCTCTGGGCAATGGAGCAGGGCGTGACAGATGGAACGAACCCAATGGATAACATTACCCGTGAGCAGCTTGCAACGATGCTGTGGCGTAATGCGGGAACTTCTGGAGTTTCGGAGGACTTGATCCAGTTCAGTGACAGCGGCAGCGTAAGCGATTATGCGTTGGCTGCTGTACGCTGGGCCGTAGCGAACGGAATCCTGCAAGGGTCCAATGGTAAGCTCAATCCCAAAGGAAGCGCGACCCGCGCACAGGTTGCCGCTATGGTCATGCGTTATGCTGAGCGCATCGGCGCATAAAATCCATTGTATCTCCCAAAAAAGGGGCTGGCCGGTTTGTCCGGCTAGCCCCTTTTATAGTGGGACAAAATACCACAATCCCAACAGAGACAGGAGACGCGATTATTAGAGAGCAAGATTCGACCCGTGGCCCAAATTTTGCCTTCCGGCTCATTTGCTCCCCTGGTCAATCTTGTTGGGGTTGCCACCCCAAACCCGCCTTTGACCGGCGCGGAGCGCCAGAAAATTTCATCCAATTCACTACGGCCCGGAGATTTCATTTTTGCAATTTCTCCGGGCTTTTTTATGCCAATTTGCATTTCTGCCATATTTATGGCCTGACCTCCGGTTTCTCCGTATATTGAAGGTAAGCAGGGACGAGCCAGCCGGACAGACCGGGTGAAAAGTTTTCCGGGAAATTTTTCAAAACGGTTCCGCTGGATGCCCTGTTTTTCTCCTATTTGTGTAGGGACAATTTTTGAAAAAACTGAAAGGAGTATTGAATGTCCAAACGCTACAACACACCCCACCGCACCCGTATCATCAAGACCCGCGTCACCGAGGAAGAACACGCCGACTTTATGGAGCGCCTGACCGCCTACGGCATGAGCCAATCCGAGTTTATCCGGCAGGCGATCACCGGCGCGACTGTCAAGCCCATTATCACCGTGTCCCCTGTCAGTGACGAACTGCTTGCCGCTGTTGGCAGGCTGACCAGCGAATACGGAAAGATCGGTAGCAACCTCAATCAGATTGCCCGGTATCTGAACGAGTACAGCGCACCGTACAACGCCCTCTCCACCGAAGTTCGGGCCGCGTTGTCCGACCTCGCCGCCCTCAAGTTCCAGGTGCTTCGGGAGGTAGGTGAAGCCATTGGCAACACTGAAACATTTAAGCTCTAAAAACGCCGACTACGGGGCGGCAGAG
>CAMWQV010000095.1 GCA_947176425.1 uncultured Clostridia bacterium | reverse complement strand
ACTCTGTAGCTCCTCCTGGCTCTTGCTTGCGCTTACTGAGCAGCCTTTCGATCACCCGAGCCGAATACCCGCCAGCTCTAGCAATCTTGGCACGTTCCCGTCTATCTGCCTCGTTCTTTGCAAGATCGGCGATAAATTCAGGCCGATAGAGGTGCATCGGGAAGTCCATCTTATCCCCCCGGAAATGGGTGTATAGCTTCAGCATAGCATCCCGGCCAATCAGTTCGTACAGTTCAAGGTATGTATCGCACAGAGCTTCATCCTCGTTGCCGTCAACCTGGAAAAGCTCGTAAACGATCTCGTCGCTAATATGGTCGAAGTCAATCTTAATCACTCGAATCACCTCCTGATTGTAGTATAGCATAGGCTTTTGGCACATTTCCAGTCACGGAGTCCCCGTCATTGTCCACGCCAAAATGCTTGACTTTTAGAAGCACAAAATACATACACATTATGCTGGACTATCCGCATACACTTTATGTCATCGGGTGATCGAGCAACGGGTAGCACAGTCTTGATGGAACACCTCTCGTCAACAGTCATATTCATACCTCCTAAGAATAATAGAAGTACCGGGCCACATAGATGGCCTGATACTTCTTACATCAGGAGAATATATCGTTTGAGAAGCAGCATATACGATGCCGTCGCAAGGTAAAGGGCGACAGCGCGGTGGATCACCTGCATATCGTCCCTCCCGCGCTGCTATTCTTATCTTCAAGACATCAATACTGTATACCTGTTCGTGGTTGAATACTAAAAGAGCGGCGTGGGTGCGTTAGCACCTCACGTCGCTTTGAATTTCTCTCTCTGTATGTCTCTATTTCGTGAAGAGCGAATATTCCCCAGCATGAATAGTGTCTGTCCGCTCCTTCTCTGTTTTCTTGTACTCTGCTTCAACCGCCGTATTAGCGGCTTTGAATAAATCCCAGGCACTCTTACGATAGTGATTAGCTTTATCGGCAACGTCACCGTCGCTGCATATGAGATGAAAGTCATCCGGGAAAGCATCGGGTCTAACCGAGTTGTCCCTCAAAAACTCAAGGTAATCCTTTATGACACCTATAAAGGCGATGATACTTTGATATGCTTCGGTATCTCTATCAGGTGCGGCCTTCCGATCCTGTTCAGCGTTAATACGGCCCCAAAATGTAACGGCATCTCTGATAAGGTAGTCCGTGAGTGAATCAATAGGGTCGCTATTTAGGAACGCCTCTATGGGAAACCCCTCAACCGCAGAGCCAAAACATTCATACAGCGGTTCCGGCGGCAGGGGCCGCTTTGCATTTCTTCTTATAGCCGGAGTAGCAGAAGGCTTCTCCTTTTGATTTCTTGGTTTGCTGACGCAGTTTTGTAAGATAGAAGCGAAGAGGTCAGCACAAGTCTCAGGGACCTCACCATCTGGAACATCTATCCCCTTTTCCTTCAAAGCAGTCCCAATGAGTTTCTGTGTGTCATCGGGAAAAGCATCAATGAACACTATGAATCTTACCTTATCCAGACAAGATAAAATCTTACCAACGGCCCTTCCACTCAGCGGTCTGTTGCCGCTAAAATATCTTCCTCCAATCCATCCAGAGGATAGTATTTGGAATCCACATCCAGCATTCCCTCGCCAGATTGCTTAGGCTTTTCCATAATGTTGCGGACCAAATTTGCCACGAACTCCCCTTTCGGTTGACCGGAGCCTATGTATTGATAAAGCAACTGTGCAAATTCGCAAAACATCAGAGATTCCATATAGACACACTCCCTATGATTAAATAGCCATCCAATCACTTTGTCCCGAAGTGTCCGAACTTGTCCGCTTCTGTCCTGCAAGAAGCGGGCGCATCTGGTAGGATATAGCCAGATCAGCCGGGAGGCCCTAGCAGGCACCTGAGAAAATCTCTCTGTTGCGGGGGCCATAACGGATCGCTGTTCGACAATTATTGTTTAAGGAGGAACACACACATGGCTGATGGCGTAAAGGAGATCCTCATCCCTGTTCACAATTCCAGCAAACCACCACCCGAGCAAGACTTGCGTTCGGAGTACCGCGCCGCATCCGATAAGCTCAGAGACGGTCCCCCGATTCCATCTCAATTTTTGAATCTACTGCGCACGGTCCTGGCAAAGTATGCCGCAGATTATGGAGAACTAGTCATAGCTGCTAATGGCAGCAGAGCCTATTTTGAGCTGGAGGGGCGAGCATTTACGAACTTCTGCGTCATCGTTTTGACTGTCATCCAGGTCCATTTCCCTGACCGAACGCGGTATGAGGTCGAGTTGGCCGTTTTTGGGGAGGGCTTGCCATTCAAGATAATCCGTCTTGAAGCAAGTGCGCTGGGGTCAAGTCGTTGGATCAGTAATCTCGGTCCGCGGTACATTTGTGAACGCGGAATCAAGAACATCCAAATTCTCCTACAAGCGATGTCACTGTATGCCCCTGTCAAGGATGAGTACCAAATATCGCTTCGCAGGGCGCTGACCAATTTTGCGAACGCTTTGTACAGCGGTTCCGGCAGGAGCGTAATACGCTGAGAGCAGGACTGTCGGACAAGGACACCTCGGTGGATAATCGAACAAGTGATATGTGTACGTGGCTGTGGATCGCTTTCAATGAGTTCCTCGGTTACGCCTTCCAGGTTGAGGCTGTCACCTCCGAACAATTTGCAAGCTACACAAACGAAGCCCGCACTGTGTTCTCGTCGGTCATGGAGCAACAAGCCGAACGAGTTGCCGACCTAGCCCCTGTGAAGCAGTTCTTCCGGGGATTGCAGGTACTCCTTGAGACGCAGGAAGCACGGCTGGGAGAGTTGCAAGCCCGAAACAGCGGATACTCTGTCGCAGACAGCAAGGAGGCAATCGGGTTCTCTAAGAAGGGCTACATATGTCTGAAGAACGGAGTAGCTCTCCAAGCCGTCGCCGCCTATTACCGCCGCTTGGGACGGGATTTTACAGTCAGTGAATCGTCCCTGCGGAAAGCCTTGGCAGACAGCGGCTGCATTATTCCGAAGGATCAGAAATCGTACATCCACCGGCTATCCGTCAACCGGGAGTCCTATCAGTGTGTCAAGTTCGAGAAGTCAAAATTTTATCAGCTCTTACGAGGAGGTAAGAATGAAACAGAGTATGATGGGGAAGTTCCAAGTGATCGGGCGGTGCGCAAAAACGCAGACGCTCTCCTGGGAAGATGAACTTAGATTATTTGACGGAGTACCATACGACGTAGATTTTTCTCGGGAGTGTTCGTTCATGATTTTGGATGGAGGGACGCTGCGGGATATGCCTGCTGCCGACTTAATAAAAGCCATTCTCAGCCCGCCAGAGGTTCCTGCTTTACAAGGAAGCACGGCACCAAGTTATCCTATTTCGAGTCCGGATTGGGTGAGGAAGCAGGTAAAGAGGATCATGAAGGATGATAAAAAGGAGCAAAAGTGGCAGAAAAAACAAGAAGAGGTTAGCTCCAAAGAAGCATGGAAACGTTTTAAGGAGGTGCTGAAAGACCTTGATGTATATGATGACTAGCATGGACGACATCAGTAATCGTTGTAGCCACCTGGGACGCCTTGCAATTTGCGGTGACACCGAGGCCGTCAAGGGCTTATACGGAACCATGTGGATGGAGCATCCAGCACTGGTGCGGACAATAAGCCAACTGCAAGACTACTTGACCTCAGTTGAGATTGAGGAATATGCAGGCAGGACCTATAGTCCGGAGTTCCTGTACTACTGGGGGATGATTTGTCTGGGTGAACAATCGCCCCTCGTTGTAAAGAACCTGGAAACCGCTGAGACATGCTTCCGCAAAATCGAAAAGCTCGTTCCTGTAGTAAAAGCCAGGCTTGCTTATATAGGCTTGCTGCAAAGCGACCAGCCAGCTAAAACCGATAGGAATATTAAACGTATCGAGCCATTACGGAAATGCGCTACTTACCAGCGAGATATGTTCTCCTCAATAGTCCTCTCGCAGATTAGGTTTTACCGCTTCTTGGAGGAGCTACAGGAGAGTCATGCAGATGCCCAAGATTTGGTGGTTTCTGAACTGCCGATTCGAGCAGTACGGCTTCTGGAGCATCCACTTCAGATGGGACATCCAGTGGCGATTCGTTTCTGGAACGACATGCTGGCCTGCGTAGGAACTCCGGAAGCCATGGGGCAACGCATCGACAAGTCCCACACCTGTCCTTCGACCCTGTACGATTTCAAACTGGATACAAATATGCAATTACGCCTGTAACCGTTGCGGCACAATGAGTTGTACTTGCATCTTGTATGTGCAAATAGCACGACGGCCATGTGCAAACATCAAGCAGAAAGGGGGAGGCTATGAACATAGCAACCGAAAGACCGACTAACTCACCGCCCGTCGCAGTGCGTGAGTACGACATCAACGGCACACGTTATATTGTCAGGGCAACCGTCAAAGACGGGGCCAATGAGGACGCAACGTCCAAGATACGGCGGCTGATACGAAATGAGATCAGCCGGGCAAAAGAAAATAACGGCTAGGGGCAGACAGGAGTGGAATAGTATGTTATAATAAGATATGCTATTCGGTTGTCTGGCTGCCGGAAAGGAGATATCATGATTCGGCCAGACAACGCCGCCCTACATAGTATGACGGCAACGCCAAGTCTTGTTCAACGCAAGCGGCCTTGTGCTACTCACGGCTGCGTCCTTTGTGGAAGGGGGGTGCAGCTATGAGTACCACAGACCAGCGCAGAACCCCGCAGACCGTAACGGAGTTTGCAAAGGTCCAAAGCACCGCACCACTAGCAGGTGATTATCTGTCCATTCTCCGGGACAACGAGGACCTTGTTGCCAGCCGCACAAGGAAGTCCGATCAGCCCACGCCAGAGGGTATCACGGCCTTGTATGTCCGGCTCTCGAACGACGATAAGCTGGACGGGGAAAGCAATTCCATCTCTAACCAAAAGAAGATCTTGCAAAGGTACTGTAAAGAGCGCGGCTACACCAACGTGCGGTACTATGACGAGGACGACGGGTATAGCGGCACGAACTTTGACCGTCCGGGCTTCCAGCGGATGTTGGCAGACATTGAGACTGGTAAAGTAGTCCGAGTAATCGTTAAGGACTTGAGCCGTTTGGGACGGAACTACTTGCAGGTCGGTACGTTTACGGAAGTTCTCTTTCCCAAACTCGGCGTCCACTTCATCGCCGTGAACGATGGTGTAGACAGCAAGCGTGGGGACAGCGAATTTACCGCGATCCGCAACATTTTCAACGAATGGTTCGCAAGGGATACCAGCAAGAAAGTCAAAGCCATAAAACGTGCCCAGGGCATGGCAGGAAAGCACACCGCCGTCCATCCGCTTTACGGCTATAAGAAGGATCCAGATAACCCTGAGAAATGGATAATTGACGAGGAAGCAGCCGAGATCGTCCGCCGGATTTTCCGCCTTACCATCAACGGCAAAGGCCCCTATGAGATTGCCGCCATGCTGGAGAGAGAACGTATCCTCAGCCCGTCTGCCTACCTTGCGAAACACGGCGCGGGGAACCGACGCAACTGCGATTTTGTTGACCCTTACCGCTGGTGGGGGGCTACCGTTTCGTATATCCTCACCCGCATGGAATATATGGGCCATACCGTTAATTTCAAGACAGAAAAGGCCAGCTTCCGGGATAAGCGGCGGCATAAAACACCGAAAGAAGACTGGGTGATTTTCAAAGATACCCAGGAACCAATCATCGACGAGGAAACTTTTCAAACCGCACAAAAACTCCGTAGCACCGGACGCCGCCTCAACATTCTTGGAGAAGCTAATCCGCTGACCAGACTTCTTTACTGTGCTGACTGCGGCGCAAAGATGTATAACGAGCGGGGAACCACATCCAAAGGCAATTATAAGGACGTATATACCTGCTCCAGCCACCGTAAGCGTACTACGAGCTGCACCATGCACTTTATCCGCACGGAGGTTGTGAGGGAACTGATCTTGTCGGCTTTGCGCTCCATATCGGAGTATGCAAAAGCGAACCGGGAAACGTTTGAACGGCTGGTAATGGACACGACTTCCGACCGGCAAGCCCAGCAGATGAAGGAAAACCGGAAAATCCTTGCAGACAGCTAGCGCCGGTATGATGAACTGGACGTACTGATTCAGCGCACCTATGAAGATCATGTTGCCGGAAAACTGACAGACAAGCGTTTCCTGAAATTATCCCAGCAGTACGAAGCGGAACAGGAGAAGCTGGAGGACGAGTTGACACGGCTGACCGCTGAACTGGAAACGATACAGGAACAGAGCGGTCGAGTAGATAAATTTATGGCTCTGGTTGACCGCTATACCAGCTTCGACGAACTAACTACCCCCATACTCAATGAGTTTGTGGAGAAGGTTGTTGTTCACGAGCGCGAGAAGCTGGGCCGTTATAAGCGTAAGCAGCGGGTTGACGTTTATTTCAACTTCATTGGCTTGATAGAACTTCCAGCCGGGCCGGACGCTGAAAGACTCACTGTAGAGCTGTCTCAAGAGAAGTATGTAGCGGCAAATACCAGTTTTGCCCCACTGGGAGAATATCTCTCCCAACAGACAGAGGACCGCCTTTCCATCACCTTTGCGGAAGTTGAGAATGTGATTGGAAAACCACTCTGTAAATCGGCGTTCAGATTCACATCCTATTGGTATCCGGGATACAACCGTCCGATCTCCAATGTGATTTATAACGCAGGCTTTGACGTTGCAAAAGTGGATTTGAAAAATCAACTTTTGCACCTGACCAGAGCCGTATAACTGAACCAATCATCATGCAACAGGACACAGTGATTTTCGCTGTGTCCTGTTTTTGCAATTATATTTAAAAATGTCCTAGACAAAGCGCGCTGGAGCTGGAATTTTTGCCGTAGTGGTGAGCGTGATATATAATTTTGTGTTGGAAGAAAGAGAGAATTTTTGATTTATTCTACGCACATTTGATCAATGCTGGTCAGAGATATACAATTCGTAATAAGCTCTAACCATATTACGAACCCAATATACAAAATATTTTTTGCTTCTATACTGCAATAAAATAGAAAGCCCTAGAAGGAGTACCGTGTATGCAATAGAATACATCACTTGGATGTATTTCTGAGATCTCAAAAACTCAATTTCAAAGGCCGCGGAAAGGATAAAAACAACAAATATAGAAGTACTTAATACGTTATACATATTGT
>CAMWQV010000094.1 GCA_947176425.1 uncultured Clostridia bacterium | reverse complement strand
AGCTTATATCTGGAAAGTCTCAGGGGACTGAATTGTGGACGATTGGGAATGGAGCCGATATGCTGACCGTTCTTAAAAAGGTCCCAGCCCTTGTCTGTGCGGACCATTTTGGCATACTCGCCGGGTTGAATGCCATTGATGTGAATACGCATTTTTCTTGCACCTCTTTCTTAAATTTTCCTGTTAATTGCGGCCTATAAAGTTGATTACCAGATAATATGCAAAATATCGCTGAAATATAAAGCCAAAACCCGTATAAGAACAAAGGAGGCCGCCTTTTGGGACAGTCTCCTCTGTTTAATCGGGATAATATTTGGTTGTGGGATTAGTCCCACTTAATTTGCCGCATATACGGCAGAGCCTTTTTGGCTCGTTCTACAGTCTCATAGGGATAGGTTCCCTCTTCTACATCCTGATTATTGCGAACGAAGCTTTCCGCTTCCTCCAACGTACCCAGCCCATAGGATGCGGCCTCCAAGATTACATCTGAACCGTCGGTTTTAATCGCTGTCAGCGAATCTGTGTCAATAGAGCGTCCGCCTGGGAATGGTTGATTGGGCAGCAGCCGACATAAGGGCAAGTAACCCTCCGGCATATGATGTTTCGGGATATTCCAGATCATATAGGAACAGGGTACTCTGTCCACGATACGATAAATGTGCGTGGGATAGCCAGCTACATCGACAATGAGCTTGTCTTCAACATACGTAACGCAGATCTTTTCTTGATTCGACATGATACGAACCTCCTTTGAATTATTATGTATTATGCAGTTTTCTGTTTTATTCTGCATTTTCGCGCTGCATCTCAAGGATGCGCTGCTCATACCGTTTGAATGCATCGTTTACAGCACCGTCTTCGCTGAAATCATACTTGATGATATTAAGGTATGCCTCAAAAGATATCATCTCGACCAATGAATCATAGGCATCTGCATCAATCGATTTTTCAGTGATATCATACTCCGCTTCCAGCAGATCCCTTACAATTTCCCGTAAATTATCCCGCTCGCCGACAGCAATGAGTTGAGACTTTACGGCATCAGACAGATACACGCTCTCTGTTTCTCTGATGGTACGCTGCACCCTGTTTTCAGACATAGCGAACTCCGCCGTTTTGCTACAGTCTGTAACCAGACATACGGACATCTGATTTTCTGCGGATTTCTCCAAAATAACATAAAATTTCATTGCATTTCTCCTTTATTGTTTTACCTTTGAAATAAGTCTAAATCGTTATATGCAAACAAGCTCCAAATTATAAACTATCGCAAGCTGCTGCACAAAAAGAAAACCAGAGATCCTGCATGATGCAAGATCTCTGGTTTTTAGACAATATCCTCATCTCAGCAGACGGGGATGTTTTGCTTCAAATGCCGTCATTTGACATATCGGACAGGATCTCTTCAATAGAGATTTTTTCTTTGCTTCCGACTCTGCCGTCAAACAGTTCCCGCACAACCTTCCAGGCAAATTCTGCGACAGCATAGCGATCCCCAATGTCTCCGTCGAAAAATTTGGCGCACTTTGCCATATCGCAGGCACGGTTGCAGCTTGAAACACTTGCGATCATACCGTCGTGCGCAGTTTTACGGCGGCGGTCAAGTGTCTCGATGTGATCGCGGTATTCCTCGCCGTCCATGCGGAACCGTGCGACCTGGAGCGCAGTTTCCATATTGACGACTGCACTCACGTAATCCGCCATGTTGTTCAGCATACGCTCGACAATACCGATTGCCGATTCCCGCCGATTCCCTTCAAACGCCTCGTCAAAGCTTTTGCATGTTGTCCGGATGCTTTCCTTGATTCCCATTTTTCATTCCTCCTGTAATTCAGCCTTTTTTGTTAGCCTTAAAATGGTGCTGATTTTAATATGCAGAAAGAATAAAAAGTATTAAAAACTTCAAAACAAATTAATGTTTTATACAATATAAATTGCTGCTGTTTTCAATAAATCCTTATTTTTTTCATATAATTGCCGAAATAAATAGTAAATCACCGAAATTCATAAGGGGTACAAAATGAAAATACGGGATGCAAAGCAGGCATATTCTGCACAATTAGATCTTCTGCGCAATAAGAAACAAGAGCTTTCCAAACTTTTGAAAGATCAAGAAAACGGGAAACCGACAGTCTGCGCCTTTGATCGGGTAGAAATTTCTCGTGAGCTGTCCTCTGTCAATTCTCAGTATGAGGCCACACAAAGTATTATGGAAAACATCGTCAGCACGGAAAACTTGATCTATGACACAGAAAACGCCAAACAGCAAGGCGAAGCTGCAGCCAAGCAGGCAGAAGAAATGATGAAGATCCTGGAAGTCTACCGGCGAATTGCCTCCGGCAGCAAAGTTCCTCCAGAAGATGAAAAAAAGCTGATGGATTATAGCCACGAGATGTATATGGCTGCAAAAACAGCAACTATGATTGCCGAGCAAAACGACAAGGAATACGACTCGCTGTGGGATGACGAAGAAGACTCCGGCGAAACAAAAGATGCAAGCGAGATCGCAGGCGATGTAGAGATCTCTGTCCCTGCGCCTGAAACTGTTGCAGCAGATACTGAAACAGAATGACAACAGCAAATAGTGCTGTTCCTGTCTCTACAGACTGAGATGACACCCTTGCTTGGCAAAATGAATATTTACTGACCGGCAAGCAAAGAGCCGCCATGCTTATCTTAGGCAGTGCAGCTCTTCTCTTCCGGCGGTCAACGGGACATGGGAGCAGCTTATTGTCAGAGATATAATGCCTCTCCCCTCTGCATTGGAGCAGATGAGGGAATGGACCACCTATCGACTTGCCGGCGAAACGCTGAAAAATCAGGCAAATATGGAATAATATAAGGGAGAACTGTTTATGCCAAATAAGAAACTGCCTCGTTTTCATGGGCATTATTGCAAAATTTGCGGAGAATATAAGGCAAATGAAAAGTTTTCAGGCAGGGGTCACGTCAACCATATTTGCAAAACCTGCGCACACTTGTCCGCAGCTGAGAAAGCTGAGCAACAGACTCTCACACGGCTAAGGAATTTTCATCGGTGTTATAGGAATGCTGCAAATAAGAAGTGGCTAGAAAATCGTATTCATGATCGTCGCCCAGCAGTAGCATCGCTGGCGAAGGAAGTGTATGATGAATTTTTTCTCACTTTTAATACAGAAAACAAAAAACGAAGATTTTTGCATTATACAGAATTTTCGTTTCTTATTTTTTGCGATAATTTATTTTTTCCTTCCTTATTGCATATCAAAAACAAAGCAAAAAAATGATAAGCTAAAAAGGAGAAGATGAAATGAAGGTTTACAGATACATGAGTGAAAAAGAATTCCATGCCTGCAATTCTGGTATAGAGCTGGTTCCCCTTCATAGAAATCACAAAGCCAGAACAACATCCAAAGGGTTCTGTTTTCTGCCTGAAATCGTGTGCCTGCACGGGCAGCACTACGATGGAACACCCTATACGGAAAAGACCACTGCCGACCATTGCCTTTCTTTCCTCTCTGGAATTGTAACCAGCGATGTCCTTGTGGAATTTGAGGCACCGGAGACATTTTTCCGGAAATCTGATGGGATCTATGCGGACCCTTACAGCGATTCCTGGGACGATTTCATTACAATGGATGAACTTTGCTGTGACTCTTATAGCAGAGACATTCTGATCCCGCTGCGCTATGCTGTATTCCAGAAAGGCGAGGCGGTCTGGTATGAATACCACTGATGCCAGACCGTTCCCAACCACAAAAAAACAAAGAACCGGAGAGACCCTGCGCTGTGCAAGGCTTCTCCGGTTTTTTGTTATAAAAATGTTGGATATGAGGTTATTATCATCCTTATAGCAAGGATAAGTTTCTGCAATAGTACAAGAAACAGTAGATCTGCATTTCCCATAAACTGCATGGCACCTAATCCGTCCAGCCATTTCGAAAAGCGTTTCGTCATAGCTGATCAGGCAGTGGCGGATGTGGCTTATATCCCAACTTTTCAGGAGGGCGAGAAAACCCAGTCCTGAAGGATAGGATCTTCTCGCCCAAGCAGATAAAACCATCATTCTTCAAATGTAACAGGAGCGTTTTTGTATACTGATCTTGCAATTCGAGACAACAAAAAAAGATCAATTTGATCAGGGGCATCCTTCAAATTGTTTTCAATATCCAACAGCCTAACTGAGACCATTAGCGGATTATAAGTGTTAAATGTATCAAAATATCTCTTTATTGCAAGAAGTTCTTCATATCTGCGAATCAATTCTTTCTGTTCCAGATATTCCGGAACCGGTTCATGGTCTACCCATGTTCCATCTGAACGCTTATATGTACGATACTGTGGAAAATCCATTCGTTCCAATTCCCGTAAGCGAACAAGGATGTCTTCCATCTCCTGTGCCATCGTTTTGTATTCTGCCATCACATCTCGTCCTTCATAATAGATTCAATTTCAGAGGCATATTCTTCCATTGCGTCGCTGATTGCACAATCTTCAGGAACACCGTACCGCTGTATATCATCGAATGCAGAACAGGTCACAGACGAAACCAGATCTCCGAATTCACCAGGAAATCTTTCTTTGTCTGCTCCTTTTTCGCTCAGGCGATCCCGAACGACTGCTTCCAAGCATTCCCATTCATAAGTAGATGAGATATCTGCTGCGCCGCCCGAAGACAGCTCGAAACTTTTCGTGGAAAGAACTGCATGGCGCACGGAAGGAGTGAGCAGGCATTTTTGTTTGGCTTCCGCCAGTCTTTTATAGGCCCGTTCCTCCGTATCTGTAACCAGAAGAAGCTCCATATCATTGCCTTTTGTTTCAATAACTGCAAACATTTCCATAATAATATTCCTTTCTTTTTTCAATATCCAGAACGCCGCAGGGCTTGCCGCATGGCATTTATCATTTCAGATCGTTTTTCTTGCCGGATACATTCATCCTTATAGCAGGGATAAGATTCTGCAATAGCTTGAAGAACGGCGGATCTGTATTTTTCATAAGCAGCGTGGCAACCAACCCGTCCAGCCATTTCAAAAAGGATTTCATCATAGCTGGTCAGGCAGTGGCGAATGTAGTTTACCGCCCAACGTGTTTTTGTAGCATCGTCTGCGTCATAAGCGTTTTGAAAATCCCCTCCTCGTTCAAACGAAAGATGGTCATACCAATTCTGTTTATCCTGCAGGACCAGATCTTCCAAAACCCTCTGGGACAACATTTGTACCTTTATTTCACCGATTTTCTCCTCGATTTCACGCATGAGCTTGTCATATTTTGTTTGGGCCGCAGCTTTTCCGGCAGCCTTCCTCTTCTGGGCTTTTTCAAAGGCCGTCTTGAAATCGTTCGATTCCATAGCCTGCTCAACAACGCTGCGATCCCAAAGTTTTTGAGGACTTGCTGTTCGGTAAAACGGATTCGGCTTCAAAACCGGCTCGGGTAAGAATTTGCCAATCATGCTTTTTGTCCAGCCATATTCATTGATGATCTCCGTCTGATTGATCATTTTTGAACGTTCAGTAGAGTTCATGTCACACCAAACCTTTTTCTTTTAATGCCATATCAATGGCATCTGTTTCACAGATATCGCAGCGTGCCATGTTGAAATAGGTGTCACTTGCAATCTCAAGAAGCACCTGATTGAAATTACACGGAAAAGATGCCTCGTTTATATTCCGCTCTTTCATGCGGATACGGACGTTTTTCGCCAGACTTTCCAACTCATTCTCAAACGAAACACAGATTGTTGCCGAGGGAGACAGGCGCAGATCGTTGGATTGCAGGACGATATATTTGGCCTCCCTGCCGCAGTCCAGTCGTTTTGCTTCTTCGATTTTTTTGTAAGCCTCCCCTTCTTCATCAGTTACCAGAAGAAGCTTGGGGGTAGTCAGATCAACAGCCGCATAAATTGTCATAGAAATGACCTCCTTTGTCATCATAGAAATGCATCCCGTTCTGAAAAAATTCGGAATGCGCTCTCACCTTTCTGAATCAACCTAAAAATGGTTCTGATATTATTATGCAAAACAGAAAGAGAATATAAGAATTTTTTTGACAAAGGAACTGCTCTGTTCAAGACAAGCTCCTGTGGAACGCTCAGAAGGTGCAGTTCCACAGGAGCTTTTGTTTGAGATTTTTTGGGAAAGGATGCTGGAAATCAGCAGGATTTGATGCGGTCGTTGATTTCTTGTGTAATGAACGTTTGGAGTTTCATCAGGTCTGGTATGCTGAATGTTCTCAAGTCCACCACAATCGGTTCCCCGCTATCTCCGGCATTTTCACTCTCTTCGTCAACATCATCGCCGCAGATGTCTTCAAAGACAGCTAACATCTCCGCAAGTACGTCTTGTGCATCTTCCTGAACAGCTTTTGCAAGTTCAAAGGACTCTGCGGCTTCAGGTGGTAGTGCGGCATCTTCCAGACACAGAAGGAGAGCTGAGATTCGGAGATCGTTCAGGAGCAGTTCAGAGATGATTGCCGGAATGTCTTCGATAATATCTTCATCTTCAAAAGCCTCCAAGTTAAGGAAACCTGCGGCCTTGCCCATCAAAGCATCTGTGCGGATGACAACGCCCACAAGCTGCTGAAAAAGATTCGTCTCCCCTGCATCCAATGCAGAGAGCGGAGTGTTTGCCCGGTTGATGCTGTCAGAACAGGATATATGGTTGGTGCGATCAGTGGTCTTCGACATAGTATGTTACCTCCGAAAAGATGTAATACGACCTCGGATGAAATCGCTATGAGAATAATATGCGGATCGGTGGAATTTTATAAAAAGAATGAGGGATTATTTTTGAAGAACAAATGGAACGAGTGAGGCTATTCAAGGAGCTGAGACAGGTCCAGTGCAGAGCTATCGAGTGCCTAAGATTCCGACAGTGGGGAGTAAGGTCCAGTGAGGGGACGCAATCATCAGTATCAGCAAAGGCAAAACCATGGACCCAAGACAGGTTCCCAGACGCAGCGAACATCGTCGTAGCTAAGGGGGCGCATTGAGGTCACCAAGGAAGCGGAAGAAAAAAGAGGCGGCAGACATGGAGGCTACAAGGGAGGGACACGAAGGAAGCGGTGAAACAGGAGCGAGTAAAGCCCCCCGTATGGGGACCGCCCTCGTACGCGCACATACATGTATAAGATAACCATTATTACCCTGGGAGTGATTTATCACACGTGTAAACACTAGTTCAGGAATTCCGACAATATAA
>CAMWQV010000093.1 GCA_947176425.1 uncultured Clostridia bacterium | reverse complement strand
CCTCTACACTGAGAATTTTTGCGCGGGCGTATCTTGAACGAAGCATTTTTCCTGTCAGCACGCCCTCATTGGGGTAATCGCCTACATAGACGGCCTTGCCGGACATCTTCGGCGAGTGGTCTTTTTTGACCACGCTTTGACTGATTTTTTCCATAGCTGTCATCCTCCCATCCTGTAATTCATATCGCTGCCTGCATTGATCATATGCCTCCGGCGTATCCAAATCCAGCTGGACGCCCTCGTCATCTACCGCCACAGTATGGATTTTATGTTTTTGCCACAGCCCCCGCAGCCCGTCCGTGCCCCGGAACGCCAAAATCTCTGGAATGAAACTGCTGTCAATCAGGGGCGGATGTTTGCGGCGTCCCTCCAGCGCGGGAAATACAACGCTGCCGTTCGTTCCCGCCTCCAGCAGCCTGCGGAATGTACTCCGCTGTACCACAGGCATATCGCCGGGCAGCAGGAAGAACGCGCTGCATGGCGGCATTGCCCGGCAGCCGATTTGGACGGACCGCAGCATATCTGTTTTGGCATAATCCGGATTCCAGACAATCTGTACGCGCTGTCCATAGCGGCGTTTGAGGAGACCGGACAGTTCCCCGCCGCGATATCCTACAACAACTGTCAGGGACTCCGCGCCGCCGTCCAGAACGCTGTCCGCTGTGTTTTCAATCAGCGTTTTGCCCCGCAGCGGCATCAGCGGCTTGAACTCCCCCATACGAGACGACAGTCCCGCTGCCAGAATCAGGCCCCGTATCACGTCCGCATCCCGCATGAATCTCCCTCCCTGAACAGCCTGTGCTGATATTATAACATATTCAGAATGTTTTCGCAATCTGATTTATAGATCAATCCACTGAATAAAAGCTGTTTTATCAGTGCTGTTATATCCTGCATTCTGGTAAAAATCCAGTGTTTTCTGTTCTTTAGAGCCTGTAAGCAGCATTATTTTATAGCAATTTTGTTGTACAGCAATATCTTTTGCATAGTTTAAACATTCGGCTGCGTATCCTTTTTCCCTGTAATCTTTATGTGTAACAACATTTTCAACAAATGCGTATGGTCTTGCATTTCTTGTTAAATTCGGAATAATTACACAAACACAGGAAGAAATGATTTTATCATCTATGATGTTTACGATAAGATGATGGTTTTTATCATCCAAAATTTGATTCCATGCAGACATTAAATGTTCTGATAATTCAGGGATTGACTGTTCATGCAGGTACAGATATAACTGCAATATTTCATATAAATCTTCTTTTACTGCTTCCCGAACCATATTCCAGCCTTCCTAACTTCAGGATTTCACCTGCTTTAATTGAACTCGTCAATATGTTCCGCGTATTCTTCAGCGGCTTCTTTGCTGTTTACTGCGGCAAAAAATTCCGCACGTTCTTCACCATCTAAATATTCCCTGATATGAAACGTCAGCAGCAAATCAGGAAAATCCTGATGAATCAACTGTCTGAACCGTTTAACGGCTTCTTCACATGTTTCAATCATTTGATCGCAATGTTCATCAAAAGCTTCCAAATACTCAAACGTTTCCGGATCTGTAAATTTTTCGTCGTTTTCCTCTACATATTGGTTCATATAGGAAGAAATCTCCTCTAACAATCCACCGGCGTCATTCAATTCCCATTCTTCCTCACAATACTTATAATACCAATAATCATCTGAGTCCATGTCAGCCTGTTCGCTTAAATACTGTCTTGTATTTGCTGCAATCCCAATCGATTCCATATCTCTTGAGCAGTCCAGCGATAAAATATAAATATCATCGTATTTTTTTGCCCATTTCCTCAAAGAACTTTCCATTGCGGTCACGATATCATTTTCAAATTTTTTATAATTAAACATCCTATTACCTCCCAACCGGGTCCAACGCACTGGTATTTTTCGATCATTCAAAGCTGATTGCAATATAGCATATTTTCCCGCCGCCTGTCAAGCGAAAGTAAACTGTTTACTGGGGAATATTCATAAATATATTGATTTTATCTTTACATATTTGGGAGGATGTGCTAAAATCAAAAAGAATTTCCCTATAACAAATTTGATCGAAGAGGTATATTTATGGCGGTACAAAATTTTGTGATCGACTTAATCGAAGAATTGCTGAACGACAAAGACCTGTCTCTCACAGAACAAGACATCCGTTTTTATGACAAGGGGACGACTGCGGGAACAGATGAGGCGTTGGACGACCACATCAGATGGAGAAACGCACGGTATTTCAACGAGGATTCCAACGTGATCCGCAGCAGCATCCTGATCATTCAGCTGCCTTTTGAGAAGGGGACGGAATTTGTCAACTTTCATGTGGGAGAACTCTACCGGCTCTATCGGAAAGACGGTATGAAAGGGGTGCTGCCCACAGTAAAAAAGGATATTAAGGGCATCAAAGCTATGGCACAGCAAAATCTTGCGCTGGTAGAACAGTTCGGGGATTACGAGGCGATCAAAGAACATCTGATTATTCGCCCCCTCAATTATGACGACAAAGAAAAAGTGCTGGCAAAAGGAATCTTCCGCCGGATTGGTGATATGGCGCTGGTTTTGTATATCAGCCTGGGCCGCACGGTGCAGGGCGCGTCTCAGAACATCCTGTCTACGATGGTTCTTCGAGAGTTCGCGCAAGGCTGGAATGTGGATGAGCAGGAAGCTTTTGACCGGGCCCTGGAGAACACTATGCGGCTCCAACCGCCTGTATTCTGCTATATCACCCGCGGGCTTGGGACCGAAAAATTACAATCCAAACATGTGCGGTTTATGGAGGACGAAAGCATTACAGTCGATTTTAATCAGCCTATGGCCCCTCCCCTTACCACGGAACAGGAAATCAACGGCGCGATTGCCGCTTTTTATCCCGGCGTGCTGGAGCGTCTGTATCAGATGACCGGCGAAAATTTCTATCTAGTATTCAGCGGTATCTACGATGTCCATATCCATCCCGTAAGCGGAAATTTTAAAGTCAGTTCTATGCGCAGTACTTTGTCGGATATGAATCGAACTGCGAACCGGCGGGACGAGCTGCTGTCCCGGCAAATCTACCTCTACGATGGTGAGAAAAAAGAAATCACTGTCGTTTGAGAAAATAATTTGATTTTAAACCGGGGGCAAACGCCCTCGGTTTTGCATTTAGTAATACTGTGCCTGTGCCTGCCAGAGGCGGGCATACAGTCCCTCTTTCTGAGCAAGAAGCTCCTCGTGTGTGCCTGTTTGGGTAATGACTCCGCCGTCGAAAACATACACCAGGTCACAGAAGCGGCAGGAGGACATCCGGTGGGAGATATAGACGCTGGTCTTGCCCTCCACTATCTGACCGAAGCGGCTGTAAATTTCATATTCGCTGATCGGGTCCAAGGCGGCGGTTGGTTCGTCCAGGATGACGATAGGGGCATCTTTGTACAGCGCCCGTGCAATGGCCAGCTTCTGCGCCTCGCCGCCGGAAATCTCCACACCATCTTTTTTCTGCTGGTAGAGACCGGTTTCCAAACCCGCCTCCATTTTCTCCGCACGCTCCCGCATCCCCGCTTTTTCCAGGCACTTCCAGACCTGCTGGGGGTCATAGTCCACACTGGCGGCCACGTTCTCCCCCAGCTTCATGGAGAACAGCTTGAAGTCTTGGAATACCACCGACAGAAGCGACAAGTACTCCCCGTAATCGTATTTGCGGATATCGATTCCGTTGAGCAGAATCTCCCCCTCTGTAGGATCGTAAAGACGGCAAAGGAGTTTAATAAACGTGGTTTTTCCTGCGCCGTTGGGACCGGCAACAGCCAGTTTCCGGCCTTTGGGCAGGCGGCAGGAGACATGACGGAGACTCCATTGCTTTTGGTTGGGATAGCGGAAAGAGACGTTCCGAAATTCCAGCTCATAATCTCCATCATCCCGTTTTTCTACCGGGAGAGTGCCGTTATACTTCTCCGACGGGGTCGCCAGAAAATCCGTGTACTCTTTAAGATACTTGCGTTGGAGGTCCAAGCGTCCCGCCAGCGCCACCGCTTCCCTCACCGCTCCCGCCAAAGCTGTGATAGCTCCCACCTGCATAGAGACCATGCCTACTGTAATAAGGCCCGCCATAGCTTTCAGTCCCACAAAAAGATAGGCAATCAGTACCGTGGTCAGATTTGCCACCGCAACAAGACTTTGGACAGTCTGGGTACGCAGGCCGAATGTTTTTGCGTGTCTGCAAAAAGTATCCACTACCCGCTCATACTTGGCTAACAGCATATCACTGATGCCGTAAGTTCGCTGGTCCTTCCCCTGCCGGTAGTCCTCAACGATATGACTAAGAGCTGCCCAGCGGCGGTTTCCGTCCACATTGACAGTATACCATTCCAGGTTTATTTGGTTGGCCCATTTTGTCAGCGGCACACAGGCCAGCGGCGCTGACAGAGCCAGTACCACCGCCGCCAAAGCCAGCCACGGAGAATTTAGTACTTGAATCCATCTGTCCGCGTCCGCCGGAAGGGAGATGACGGCAAAGAGACGGCTGACAGTGATAAGCGCATATAGTACCGTGAGACCATGACTCAGAAGTTCGGAGAAGCCCCAGACAAACTCAAAAAAACTTCCGCGGCTGGTGCAGCCTTCCTCCGCACGCGCTTTTTTATCCATAATCTTCTGTGTCTCTAACTGCTGATAGTCCATGGTCAGACACTTTTCCGTAATAGCGCCGAGGGCCAGTTCGTCAGCGGTAAGTGCCTCCGCCCGGCAGAGCCAGCGCAGTACCCGGCTGCTGCACCCCAGTACGAAGTCCAATCCGATCATCTGCCAGACCAGCGTCATGACGCCCTCCTCCCCTGCTAAAAGGCCGTCCAGCACGAGGGCGCCGAAGATGATGTTCACAAAGGGAAATGCACTCTCCAATACGGCGGTGAGCAGTGCCGCCGGAAGCATAGCGGGGCGTTTGCGCTGAACCAGGGCAATCAGCTGGCGGCAGTCCCGGAAGAAGTCATTCGTTTTCATACTGCGTCCCCTTTTCATCGTGATAGTAAGAGCTTTGGAGCTGAAACAAATCCGCGTACTTTCCCCCTTGCTCCAGCAGGCCGAAGTGCGTGCCAATTTCGGCGGCACAGCCATTTTCCATGTATACGACCCGGTCACAGAACCGGGTGGAGTTGAGACGGTGGGAGATAAATACACTGGTCTTTCCTGCTGTGGTCCGGGCGAATTTCTGATAAAGGTCCGCTTCCGCCAAAGGATCAAGAGCGGCAGTAGGCTCGTCCAGAATGAGCAGAGGCGCATCTTTGTATAACATGCGGGCAAAAAGAAGCCTCTGCTGCTGTCCGCCGGAAAGATTTACTCCGTCCCGCTCCAGCTGCTGGGTGATGGAGGTGTCCAGACCCTTGGGCATGTTCTCGACCGCTTTTTTCAGGCCCGCCTGTTCCAAACAGGACCAGACACGTGCGCGGTCATAGTCCTCCCGGCAGGAGACGTTTTCCCCAATCGTAAATGGCAAAATGTTCACGTCCTGATAAAGTGTCCCCGCCAATCGGAGATAGCCGGCGGCATTAAAGCTGGCGGCAGATATGCCGTCTATTAAAATATCTCCGCTGTCTGGTTTGTAGAGGCCGGAGAGAAGTTTGACCAATGTGGTCTTCCCCGCGCCGTTGAGACCGACCAGGGCGATTTTCTCCCCCGGACGGATCGTAAGAGACAGATGATTGATGACCGGTTTTTCCTGTCCGGGATAGGTAAATGTCACGTCCCGCAGTTCCACCTGAGGCGGGCATTTGACTTGAGAGATATCTGGTCCAGGTCCGTGGTTGAACACGTCTTCCTGCTCCAGAAAATCCCGCAGATCATCTACTTCCAGCGTCTCATACCGCCAGTCGTCACTGGCAGCCACAAATTCGTTGAGCCAGTTGGTGAAGGTAGAGATAACACCGACCGTCAAAGTGAATCCTGCCGCGTCGATGTTCCCTGACAGGAATGACTTCACCAGCATAGTGTAGGCCAGCGCGTCCCGGACCACCAGGAACATACTGTCACTGACCGAGCGCATGGCCCTTCGTCCAAAAAAACGCCGCCGCCACTGGTCCCGGTTCATGACGCAGGCGTTATGGGCGGTCATGAACCACTTTTCCATGCGGTAGAGGCGAATGTCCTTGCCGTTGGCAGGCTCCTCCCCTTCCCGCCGCAGATATCTCTGTCCTTGCAGATAGGTATCCGCCGCCTCTCTTGTCCGTATGTTGAAACGCCAAGCCCAGTAAGCGATAAGGTAGTTGGCCCCGGTCATGACCAGCAGCACCAGCAATATCCGCCAGTCCAGCCGCACCGCCGCCGCACCATAGAGTACCATGCCGGTGAGATTGAGCAGCCACGGCTCCAAATGCCGGAGCATCCCTTCCACACCCACATCGTTTCTGCGCAATGCCACATCAGCGGCGGCGGCTTTCTTCTGGCCCTCCGGAGATTCCAAGAGGCAGAAATCCATGGTGAGAGCCTTGCGAAATTGGATGGGAATAAAGTCCCGGATGCGGAACCGCATATTTTTCAGTCCCATTACTTGAGTCAGGCACCCGCTGAGCGCAGTCCCCAAAGCGTATAAAGCCATCAGCCCAAAGATTGACGCCAGATACCGCCACATACTCCCGCCTCGGGTCAGCGCCGCCACCGCCGCCGTGGGCAGCAGAGTTGCCACTACCGGCAGTGCCAGCTTTACTGCCAGCGCTGCTGCCAGCGCCGGGAGGTATGTCCGGTCTGTTTTTGTTACATGACGCAGCAGATACAGCACATTCGAGGCTGTAGTATGCCGCTTTTTCTGTTCCATCAAGATCACCCCTTCTTTGAGTTGGCCCGATTATAGCACAGCTTTTTCCTAAAAAGAAAATCCGCGCACGAATTGCGTAAATTCGAGCGCGAATTGCAGGATCTGTTACAGCGGCAGCAAAATCTCCGTAGCAAATACCCCAGGTTCGTTCTGCCGGTTGACGTAGCCGCCGTATTTCTCCACAACACGGTCGATGCGCTTGAGGCCGTGGCCATGGTTTCCGCACTTGGCGGAGATGTAGGCGGCGTCCATTTTGCGGACGGTCTCGGCGGTGGCGTTGGAGATGGAGAGATACAGCTGCTGGCGGAGTACGCCGATATAAAGACGCAGGAACCGCTCCCCCTCCTCCACATGTTCGCAGGATTCCACCGCGTTGTCGATGAGGTTGCCCAGAATGACGCACAAGTCAATGTCGGT
>CAMWQV010000092.1 GCA_947176425.1 uncultured Clostridia bacterium | reverse complement strand
GATACTGACATAGCGCGCCAGTTGTTCAGCAGCAGAGAAAACACAGACATATTTCCGCTCTCATCTATAACGCCTGCTTCTTGAATCTGATCCAAAAAATTTTCAAAGACAGTTATGACTACATCCGGCGCCAGGAACGCAATCACTGCGCCAAATGCTACAGATCCCAGCAGCCCTATAGTACAAAACAGCAGGATACGCCGGAAA
Source organism: uncultured Clostridia bacterium (assembly GCA_947176425.1). Lineage (GTDB taxonomy): Bacteria > Bacillota > Clostridia > Oscillospirales > Oscillospiraceae > Pelethomonas. Next base: position 7,019 of record CAMWQV010000092.1, on the reverse strand, counting down.
TCTGTACGCAAAAATTCCCGCAGGCTGTCAATTTGATCCGTCAGCCAGCTCACAGCTTTTCCAACCCCAAACGCAGACGGCGCAGCGTCTCCTCACGGCCCAGAATGCGGCAGATTTCCACCGCGCCGCCGGGTGTTACCGCACAGCCCGCCGCCGCAATGCGTACCGGCCACATCAGCGCGGCATTTTTCACCGCCAGTTTCTCCGCCAGACCGATCAGGCAGTCATGAATGCTGTCCTGGGTCCAGCCGGGGAGGGATTCCAGCGCGGGAATGGCCGCTTCCAGCATGGCTTTCGAGACTTCATCGTTGGTTTTGGATTTTTTATTAGTAAAGAGATCTTTTTCGTAGGCAGGAAGCGTCTCAAAAAAGCCGATCTTTTCGGGTATCTCCGTCAAACGCTCGCAGCGGGCTTGCAGCAGCGCCGCGATTTCTTTCGTATCCAACGCGGGATTTTTGACTGCCTGCCGGATATAGGGCTCCGCCACGGCATGGAACGCCTCCGGCGTCATGGCACGGAGATAAAGGGCATTGAAATGAGTCAGTTTGCCGATGTCAAAAATAGCGGGGGATTTCGAGATGCCGCCGATATCAAAGGCTTCCGCCAACTCCTGCAAAGAAAAAATCTCCTGTTCCGCCTGTTCGCCGCGGGGACTCCATCCTAATAACGCTACATAATTCAAAATGGCCTCCGTCAAAAATCCCTGAGCCTTCAGGTCCTCATAGGAGGGATCGCCGTAACGCTTGCTCATTTTGTTATGCTGGTCGCGCATGACCGGACTGCAATGGACATAGGTAGGGATCTCCCACCCAAAGGAACGGTACAGCAGGTCGTATTTCGGCGCGGAACTCAGGTATTCGCTGCCCCGGACAACATGGGTGATGCCCATCAGGTGGTCGTCAATGACATTGGCAAAATTATATGTGGGCAGTCCGTCGGATTTTAGAAGGATTTGGTCCTCCAGCTCGCTGTTTTCCACGGTGATATCGCCAAAAATCGCGTCATGGAAGGTCGTGGAGCCTTCACGGGGTATTTTTTGACGGATTACATAAGGCAGTCCGGCATTCAGTTTGGCCTGAACCTCCTCCGCGGTCAGACTGCGGCAGGGGTCTTCGCCGCGGCTGAAATCACCGCTGTCCTCCTGGGATTCGGTCTTCTCGCAGAAACAGTAATAGGCACAGCCCTTTTCCACCAGCAAATGCGCATATTTCCCGTAGGTATCCCGGCGTTCGGACTGAATATAAGGCGCTACCGGTCCGCCCACATCTGGTCCTTCGTCGTGAGACAGGCCGCATTCGGTCATAGTGCGGTAAATAACATCTACTGCGCCTTCTACCAGACGGCCCTGGTCTGTGTCTTCAATCCGCAGAATAAACGTCCCCTTCTGATTGCGGGCAATCAGCCAGGTATACAAGGCCGTGCGCAGGTTTCCGACGTGCATATACCCGGTAGGCGACGGCGCAAAACGAGTACGTGTTTTCCCGTGGGGAATCTTGGCTTCCATATCCGCAAAGTAGGTCGCATCTGTTGACATGATAGATTTCCTCCAACATGCAAATTTAGATTTTTTTAGTCAATGCCTATTGTACTATAGTTTGTCCCTCCCTGCAAGTCATTTTTTGCTGTAGATTTCCTTACCCACGCCAGAATGCCAATAATTTCAGGCTGGTATTGCTGACGAAATAAGAGGTCATTCACCTTTAAAGATAAATGTATCATTGACATCGCTGACCTCTAACCCTATCAGTAGTCCGGTACGAAAGCCGTAGATAAATTGGTCTGTAAAAAAAATTTCAATTAAGTTATCATTAGCTTCTTCATAAGCATCGTATAAACTTTTTTGTTCAGGACTCAAAGTCTTAATAAGAACATCGGCTGCTTCGGAAAAAACTATAGCTGCTTTATGATATTTAGAGCCGCATAGAAAATAGAATGGACATTGTATCAGAATTGTGGTATAATCTTAACGCGATCAGAGAATAAGAGGTAACGCCCATGAGAAAACTGAAATATACGTTCAAAACTGATATTCTGTTCAAAATGCTGTTCGTAAAGCATCGAGATCTGTTGAAGAAACTGATTGCAGCCTTGCTGGGGATAAAAGTGGAAAGCATCCGGAAGTTTGTGGTCCGAAACGAGGAAATGCCGCCGGAGATACTTGGAGACAAATTTTGCAGACTGGATATTAATATGGTAGTCAACGGCCAGCTGATTGATCTGGAAATACAGGTTTCCAACGAAGAGGACTATCCGGAACGTGTTATGCTGTATTGGGCGCGTGAGTTTTCGACCGCGCTCCCTGCCGGGGAAAGCTATTCGATGCTGCCGCGTACGATCATTATCAGCATCATAGACTTTAAGCTGTTTGACTGTGAGGACTTCCATTCATTCTTTCAGCCGCTGGAAGTCACTCGCCATACACTGTTGTCGGATAAGATGGGGTTTCATTTCTTCGAGCTGAAGAAACTCCCAAAAGATATCACGAAAAAAGATGCGCTGCTGCTGTGGCTGTCGCTGTTCAGAGCGGAGACAGAAGAAGACCTTGAAAAAATCAAAGCAATGGAGGTGCCGGAAATGGAACAGGCAATCAATGCGTACCGCACGATCACGGCGTCGTCAGAGTTCCGGGAGCTGGAGCGTCTGCGTGAGAAAGCCCGACATGATGAGGCACAAGCGTTACGCCACGCTAGAAATAAGGAAAAGTTTGAGATAGCCAAAAATGCTTTACAGATGAATTTGTCAATAGAAGATATCGTTAAACTTACCGGACTTACCATAAAAGAGGTAGAACATCTTCGTACAAGTACCTGACCAAACTATCATAGTATACCCTGGCAGCCGATCAAACTGCCGGGGTATACTTTTTCAAACCAAAACTTTTTGTACTCTTGTCAAGCCGTCTTATTTATACTATAATATATCTACCACTACCGAACCGAAAAAAACGTATCTTACCGGATACGAGCTAACGGAGGAAAAGAAAAATGATTAAACAAGACGAAATGCAGGGCGGGATTCATATTCAGGAGCTTGTAGACCAGATGAATATGTCTATCGTCAACAAGGGCAGCGATTTTGATACTGCATTGGTGGGAATCAAAGACGTGAACCGTCCGGCTTTGCAGCTTTTAGGGTACTTTGATTACTTCGATGAGCGGCGTTTGCAGGTAATTGGTATGGCGGAGTTCAAAATGCTGGAGGGAATGGAGTCGGAAGAACGGACAAGCAGCTTTTCCAACCTCTTCCAATACCCCATTCCTGCGCTGGTCGTCTCCCGTGATCTGGAAGTATATCCGGAATGTCTGGAAATGGCCCGCAGACACCGCCGGACATTGCTGCGGACTTCGGATACGACCGTTGTCATGACAACCCGTGTAATCGAATATCTCACGAAGACCCTTGCCCCAACAATTACCCGCCACGGCGTACTGCTGGACATCTCCGGCGAGGGCGTGCTGATTACCGGCGACAGCGGCGTGGGCAAGAGCGAGGCCGCTATTGAGCTGATTATGCGCGGACACCGGCTGGTAGCTGACGACGCAGTGGAAATCCGCCGTGTGGCTGACCAGCTGATCGGCAGAGCGCCGGAGCTGATCCGCAACTATATTGAACTGCGCGGCATCGGCATCATCGACCTGCACCAGCTGTTGGGAATGCGCGCCGTACAGCTGGAATCCCAGATCGATCTGGTGGTACATTTGGAATCCTGGCGGGAGGATAAGTTCTATGACCGCTTCGGTCTGGATGAGGAACACGTCAATATTCTTGGCCTGCCGGTTCCTACAACAACGATTCCTGTCCGGCCTGGACGGAACCTTGCGACCATCATTGAGGTGGCAGCTATGAACAACCGGCATAAGAAGTATGGTTTCAACGCCGCGCAGAAGCTGGCGGAAGAACTGGAGCTGCATGTACAGGGAGGTTAATCTATTTTTTCTGCGTCCCGTCATATAAAAACATTCAAGGGGGAATATGATGTATCATATTGGTATCGATATCGGCGGCACCAACCTGAAAGCGGGCCTGGTAGATGAAACCTATCAGATCACCGCGACGAAAAAAATGCCGCTGAAATTTGAATCTATGGAACATATGGGAAAGACGCTGGCGGAAATGTCCATTGCTCTGGTGGAAGAAAACGGAATCCGCCGGGATCAGGTCGCCGCAGTGGGGATGGGATTCCCCGGCCCTGTGGACAACAAGAACGGCGTTGTTATCAAAACCGTTAATATTCCTATCCGCTCTATGCCGGTAGCGAAAATGTTTCATCAATATTGGGATTTGCCGGTTTACCTGGGCAATGACGCCGACTGCGCGGCCCTGGGCGAGTACTATCACTACGAGGACAAAAATATTGAAAGTCTGATTCTGGTGACGCTGGGTACCGGCATCGGCACCGGCATTATCTTAAACGGCAAAATTCACACCGGAATCAATGGCTGTGCCGGTGAGGGCGGACATATCGTAATCGTTCATAACGGCGAGCAGTGTACCTGCGGGCGCAAGGGGTGCTGGGAACGCTACGCCTCTGCCAACGCGCTGATCCGTCAGACAACGGCGGCAATGAACGAGCATCCGGAATCCGCTATGTGGGAACTGGTGGGCGGCGCGCTCAGCCGCGTGGACGGACGGACGGCTTTTGAAGCCATGCGCAAGGGCGACGCTGCTGCACGGGCTGTTGTGGAGCGGTATTTGGAGTATCTGGCAGAAGGACTGTCGAATTTTATCAACATCTTCCAGCCGGAGGTCATTGCTTTAGGCGGCGGCGTCAGCCACGAGCGGGATGAGGATCTGCTTGTTCCGCTGCAAAGTATGGTACTGGAGCAGTGCTTTGGCCGGGAAGCCGAAAAACATACCAAGCTGGTCAAGGCAAAGCTGGGGAATGACGCCGGCATTATCGGCGCGGCGCTGCTGGCCCTGGCGCAATAACACATCATCAAATAGGAGGAACCTCTATGCCCTGGTTTGACTGTTTCGACGAACGTTTTCCATACCTGGAGATTTTGAAAGATGAGCCTATGTCCCGTCACACCACTTTCCATATCGGCGGTCCGGTTAAGCGGTTTGTCCGCCCTGCCAAGACGTCCGAGCTGGCCGAACTGCTGGATGCGGCAGACGCGGAGGGCTGGCCGGTTCTGCTGCTGGGCAACGGCTCTAATCTTCTGGTGTCAGACCAGGGCATAGACGCGCTGGCGATTCATACGGGCCGTCTGGACAGCGTGGAGCGTGCGGAAAATACGCTGCTGGCGGAGGCCGGAATATCTCTGGCACGGCTGGCGTCGTTTGCCCAAAAAGAGGAACTGAGCGGTCTGGAATTTGCTCACGGCATCCCCGGCAGTCTGGGCGGCGCGGTGTGTATGAACGCGGGCGCATACGGCGGTGAGATGTCGCAGGCGCTTCGGTCCGTCACAGCTTGGTTTCCCGGCAGAGGCGTTGTCACGCTGGACCGTTCCAAGCTGGAGTTCGGATACCGCCGCAGTATATTTACCCAGCGCGGCGGTACGGTATTAAACGCCGTGCTGGAGCTGACGGAGGGAGACGGTAAGCAGATCAAAGCGCAGATGGATGACCTGAACCGCCGCCGCAGAGAAAAACAGCCTCTGGAATTTCCCAGCGCGGGGAGTACGTTTAAGCGTCCGGAGGGGCATTTTGCGGGGGCGCTGATCGAACAGTGCGGCCTCAAAGGAACGCAGGTCGGCGGCGCGCAGGTCTCCGAAAAACACGCCGGATTTGTTATCAATACAGGCGGTGCGTCCTGTGACGACGTTCTGCGTCTGATCGAACTGATCCGGCAGACCGTGAAAAAACAGACCGGTGTGGAACTGGAGCCAGAAGTCAGGATTGTTTAGACAGAACAACAAAAAAGGAGGGGAAAACTGTGGAAATATTGATCATCTCAGGACTTTCCGGCGGTGGAAAGAGCAAAGCGGCCTCTTTTCTGGAGGATATGGGGTTCTATATTGTAGACAATATGCCGGCAGGGATGATCCTGAAATTTGCCGAATTCTGCGCTGCCGGGAATGGCCGGTACCGCCGTGTCGCGCTGGTCTATGATGTCCGCACCGCTGACAGCTTCGACGAATTTCTGGAGGTCCTCTCCACGCTCCGGCAGCGGGAATATAACTGCAAACTGCTTTTCTTACAGGCCGATGTGGGCGCGATTATCAACCGCTATAAAGAGACGCGGCGGCTTCATCCTCTCCAGGAACAGTCGGAATCCCTGGAGGATGCCGCAAAGCGTGAGATCGAGCTGATGGCTCCTGTACGCGCACAGGCTGACGTGGTGATCGATTCCACGAACTACTCGACCGCCCGCCTCCGCTCCGAGCTGCTCCGTCTGTTTGGCGGCGGCAGTCCGGCGGGGGAAATGATGGTCAGTATGGTGTCCTTCGGCTTTAAGCACGGCCTGCCTTTAGAGGCGGATTTGGTGTTTGATGTCCGCTTCATGCCGAATCCGTTTTATATTGACGACCTGCGGGAAAAGACCGGTCTTGACGCAGACGTGCGGGACTATGTGTTTTCCTTTCATGAGACGGAGCAGTTTGTGGAGAAACTGAAAGAACTGCTGCATTTCGTACTGCCTCTGTACCGTGAGGAAGGGAAAACGGTGCTGGTGGTAGCGGTGGGCTGTACCGGCGGACACCACCGGTCTGTCGCAGTCACCCACGCCCTGACGGAGTATATCGCTTCGCTGGGCTATCAAGTAACAGAAAATCATCGGGACATGATGCGCTAGGATCCGTACTGTATACGGGCCTGCGCCGCAAACAGCTATGAAAGAAAATTTTATCTACCGCGGTCCCAGCGGCAAGGGACCAAAAATCGTTGCCATCGGCGGCGGCACCGGTCTTTCGACCATGCTGCGGGGCCTGAAACGCCATACTAATAATCTGACCGCAATCGTTACAGTAGCGGATGACGGCGGCGGTTCCGGGGTTTTACGTCAGGAGCTGGGGATGCTGCCCCCCGGCGATATCCGCAACTGTCTGGAAGCGCTTGCCAATGTAGAGCCGCTGATG
>CAMWQV010000091.1 GCA_947176425.1 uncultured Clostridia bacterium | reverse complement strand
GTGCATATTGGCCAACATGGCGTAATCTTCTCTCTGTAAGTTTGCTCCCTGCTTTCTTACAAAAATGTTTATAGGGAGGAAATAACAAATGAAATCAGAAAGAACAGCTTCTTCTCTCGCCAATATGCGGCGCACAAAAGATATTTTTAAAAATATCAGAGAGAAAACCGGCTCATCATGTTTCTTTGATCCGGATTCCATTGAATCGTATGAGAAAAAGATACAGCGTCCTACTTTTGGTGGCAGACTGACTATTTCATGGGTCAAAGAACAACGGTGAATGTGAAAAAATCACATTAGAGTAGCAAGAAAGACGGTATTCAAGGGCTTATTGAAGTCGTAATTCAAATTTTCATGCTATTCGCGGAAAACTTCTATCCACCACAAAGTTCCAACAGCTGAAAAATCTCAGTAACGCGAATGGCACATCTTTCCTTTTCGCACTACGAATATTTTTGATGACACTTTTCTTCAATATCAAGCATTCATGCACAAAATATATCTGAAACCGCTGTGCTACAATGGCTTTAAAAACTAATAATATATACTTCTACTACAGTCCGGAAGAATCTGATTGATCGATATAGTATAATCCTTTCTTTTTCGCCGGCATGAACAGAGCTGATGTCTCTGCCGCAGCCAGAAGTGCCGGTCCGAATTGCTGGTGCTGCTTCCTTGTGCCGGTGGAGATATCCTTCATTTGTGGATTGCTGGCACCCCAGACATGATGAGCAGTCGGTTCGCGGTGTGCAGTTATCAAAGCGCAGGCAGCTGTTCGATGCCGGCAAATATATTAAAGTCTGTAGAGACATTATTTCCTGTCTGTTTTCCCCGTTACAGTCAAATTGGCATATCTTCGGACTTTGCAGATGTCTCATCCATCGTCTTGTTATTCAATTTTGATCCGACAAGTTCAATAGCTTCCTTGCCGCTCAGATAGTCGATACTAAGCTCCAACAAGCAAAGCTGTTTCCATTCTTTTTGAATCGTGTACTCCCTGTGATCTGCACTGTCTCCAGGCGCATATCGAACGGACAGAGCCTCAATTGCCTCCCGCTTTTCCCTCTCCCCCTCTAAAATCCGAATTTTTCCAAACACAATCACGCTGCAAAAATAGGTAGTATATTCTTCAGGGACGATGTGATCCTGTCCAATTACGCAAAAGGAAGCCTTTGGATTTGCACGGATTGCGTCCAGCTTATGTCCGCTTTTAGCACTGTGAAAATAGATCTTTCCATTATGATACACGTAACTCATTGGTACAGCATAGGGATATCCTTCATCGCCATGAAGAGCCAAGACACCAGAGGTTCCCCGTGTCAGGATCATCGCACAATCTTCTTGTGAAAGGATTTGTTTTTTTTTGCGCATTTCTCGAAACATAACCACACCCCTTATCCTTTAAAATACGCTGCAGGCCGCATCTTTCTCACTCAACCAGCTTGTCCTTATTATAGCAATCAAAGTAATGTGATTCAAGGGAGCATAAATGAACTTTCGTCTTTTCAAACCATGATTTTCATGTTATACTGAATTCATGAGAAATCTAATTCATTTGATCCATTTCGAAACACCATTTCGCAATATCAGAAATAAGCGGCAGAGGTATTTCCTGATGGAACTTTAAGCGGATCACGCCTTTGTATGTCTCAATCCCCTTTAATCTCTCTGCAAAAAACAAGACCGCCTCCTGTCCTGCATAAATGCCTATATGATTTTTGCCTGCCGCAAAATGAATGATATTGCCCTTCTTTTTCCATGTGGGCATCCCCCATGCAATGGTTTCCTCCGCTTCCGGTATGGCATGATGTATACAATTTTTAAGCAGAACAAGTGTCCCTTGGAGATCTTTTTTCTGACTCAAGATATATTCATCAATAGAAGCAGGGGCCTTGCCGCAGGAATGATTTTGATTTGTCCGTTTAAATGTTCTTCCACAGTTTGGACACATCCACATAATGCACCTCCACAAATTTCAGCTGATTGCCTTCATCATAACACAGGCACTGACTTCAGGCAATCTGTTTTCAATAAAATGTATAGGAGATCCTAGATGAAAAGTATAGGAATAGATGTTGGGACAACCACCATCAGCATTGTAGTTATGGACTGCGGCAGTTTCATGGCGGAACGGAAATACACCATCAAAAACGGCTGCTTTCTTCCATCAAAAAATCCAGAAGAACGTATTCAGGATGCACAGGTGATCCTGTTGCGCGTTCGCGCTGTGCTGGACGAAATTCTGACCACATACAGCGACATTGCGGCGATCGGACTGACTGGTCAGATGCACGGCATCGTCTATACAGACAGAAACGGCAGCGCAGTCAGTCCGCTTTATACATGGCAGGACGGTCGGGGCAATCTGCCTGACTTTGATGGGAGAACCCTCTGTGCAATTTTATCGGAGGAGTATGGAGTAAAAGCGTCTAAAGGCTACGGCATGGTCACGCATCTCTACAATGTCAAAAAAGGTCTTGTTCCTGCTGAAGCGGTTTCTTTCTGTACAGTCGCCGACTATCTTGGAATGACACTGACCGGAAAAAGCCGTCCCCTGCTTCACATCAGTCAGGCCGCAGGAATGGGCCTTTATGATCCAGTCGCCAAAGACTTCCGGAGGGACATTGCAGAAGCCGCTGGGGTTGAGCTGTCGATGCTGCCAGCAGTAACTCCGGAAATCGTGCCGATGGGAACATTTCACGGCATCCCGGTCAGTGTTTCGCTGGGAGACAATCAGGCAAGCTATATTGGCTCTGTTACCGATGGAGAAAATGCTGTGTTAGTGAATGTCGGCACCGGCGCCCAAATTTCCGTGCTGTCAGATCAGTATTATGAAGGCTATGGGATCGAGTCCCGCCCATTGACAAAAGACAAATTCCTTTTGGTAGGAGCCACGATCTGCGGAGGGGCTGCTTTCGCAGCGTTGGAAAGCTTTTTCCGTGAGTATGCCGCAGCGGCCGGTGCGCCGGATGTGCCACAATTTGAGGTCATGAAACGCTTGCTGGAGCAGCAGACAAACCAGACAGAATCTTGGAAAGTGCGGACAACTTTTGCGGGAACGCGGGAAAATCCAAACGAAACTGGGATGATTGAGGGAATCCGTACATCTAATTTCCACCCTGCTTCCATCATACGCGGCGTTCTGAACGGCATAGCACAGGAACTTTACGACCTGTATACCGCTATGCAGAACGGAACTGGAATCGCAAAAAGCAGGCTGATTGCCTCCGGCAATGGTGTCCGCAGAAATACGGCGCTTCAAAATATCATCCAAGATCGTTTTGGTATGCCGCTGGAAGTGGAGCGCAATGAAGAAGAAGCCGCTTTTGGAGCCGCCATCAGCAGTTTAATTGCAGTTGGTGCCTGTTCCCTGGAACAGCGGTTGTCTATGTGAATCTCTCAGTTGGTTTGTGGTTAAAGTTCCAAATCAAGCACTCATGCACAAAATATGTCTGAAACCTCTGCGGCGCAATGAGTTCAAAAACTAATAATATATCTGCTATAGTCCAGAAGAATCCGCTTGATCGATATAGTATAATCCTTTCTTTTTCACCGGCATGAACAAAGCTGATGCCTCTGCCGCAGCCAGAAGCACCGGTCCAAACTGCTGGTGTTGCTTCCTTGTGCCGGTGGAAATATCCTTCAGCCGTGGATTGCTGGCACCCCTGATATGATGGGCAGCCCAGTCAGTGATGCGTAGTCATCAAAGCGCAGGCAGCTGTTCGATGCTGACAAATACATCTAAGTCTGTAGAGACATTTATCAATCGCAGGGTGTCCGGCGGCTTGTGATCTGCTTCACTTCACCAAAAGGGAAAAGTTCCCGATAAGCTGGAAGTCATTGAATTATATTACATCGTGGGAAAGTATCTCAAATTCCAGAGGAGCGTTCAGATCCACAAATTCCGCTGTCAAGTCCAGACCCATATAATCCTTCTCCTCACCGTCCTCGTCACCAGTGAGATGCAGTTGGAGAATAATCTGATAATATCTGGTGATTTCAGGGCTGTCCAAAGGGAGCCATTCCTCCAACCACTCTTTACCATTATGGTGCTTATGCCGCAGACGCCCCTCCTTGATCTGGTAGGGCTGATATTTTTCATCCCGATAGATATAGCCATAGGATACATCCCCCACATAATAATTTCCTGTGAGGTATCGAATGTCTGGGAAAGAGTCCACCTCGGACATGAGGTCATCACTCTTAGGGTTTAGATAGTTCTGCCAGATAATCTCTTCAGCCAGAGACAGCATCTCATCCCAGCGGGAAACCAGAGCTTGATACTCTTCCGGGGTGATGCCGTCATCCAGCTTGATACGCGGCTTCATCTTGTCTTCCCAAGAGATGTATGTGTTTTCGGGGTTCTCTTTCTCAAAAATAATTTGGTGAGGACGAACGCCAGTATTCTGACGCTGAAAATGTTTAAAAAAATTCATATGAAATAATCTCCTGTTTGGTTGTTCGCTGTATCTGCCTATACCAAGCATGGGCAAGCAAAACAGTCCATGTTATTTATTTCTGCCTAAAATCCCGATTTGTCGGGTTTTGATGCACAATATCGCGACAATTCATTGCCCTTTCTGCCAGCCTTTCAGCAGTTTAACTGCATTGGCAATTTCTTTTTTCCGCTGGTAAGCATTATAGGCGCATTCCGCTCTCACAATATCTCGCTTCAATTCATCGCCTTCGGGATCAGGCTCTCTGGGCTTCATCCCCAATCTTTCCCGAAATTCATCCAGAGTATAGTATTTCTCAGTATCGCAGTTTCCGTCTTCAATCTCCTCAATGGCGGCAAGAAGGTCCTCTTTTGCTTTTTCTTTCTCCCTTTCTTCCGGATCAAAACCAAAAAAGGTCATTTCCTCAATGATGCCTGCAAGTACGTCATATATTTTTCCAATAGTTAGTTTCGTCTCGGCAATATAGTATCCCAGGACTTCCGAAAAAGGGGTCAAATCCCATGCATAACTGTCCGGCTTTTCTGCCGTGCAAAGTTCTTCATTCCCACACAGGGACACTGCCACAGATTCCATACCATCATCATATTGGCGGCAGGCAAAGAACACCATCGGCTTATTGTCTGTACGGACTTCAAGAGACTTCATTCGTTCGATGAAATCTATCATATTTTCTCGTGTTCGATCCCTGATTTCACCTAATGTAAGTTCCCTGCTGGAAATTGTCTGATAATCTATTGGATAATTAGCCAAGTACGTATCTGTCAGGGTTTCTGTGTCTGTAGCTTTCAACCATTCTTGAACTGTTTTCACTGAAACACCTCCCAATCGCCTATGAAATATCATTTGTATTTTCTAATCTATAGTATACTAAATTTGAGAGAAAAAGTCAACAAATTAATTGTAAAAGGGGCGGATAGCAAAACTATCTGCCCCTTATCCTATATATTTTTGTTCCTGAGTGTGTTTTTTAGCTGTTACTCTCCAGCACTCACCATTTGCAGCGGACCCCTGTCATAAGCCGCAATAAAAGCCCTCAGGAATGTTTCCCAATCCCAGTCTGTTTCGTAGTCAAAACCGCACGCCTTTAATCTTTGCAGGTGGCTCAGTCCGCGTTCCAAAGGATATACCGACGGGTAGGCGCGAATTGTGTACTGCCGCCCAAATACTTCCCAATTATCAACGGAGTGATTCGGGTCTACCCCTTGGCTTAACGGGAATAGATCGAATTTGGCAGCATAGCGGCAGGCGTCATTCTCATGTGCAGGATCTGGTGAAACCAGATGAAAACTGAGTCCGAAATTTTTGGGCAGATTTTTCAGAAGACGGTACTCCGCCCGAACTCGTACCTTGCGGTAGTTGCTGCGGATTGCAAACAGCAGATTGTTCCCGATGAGCCGGTACTGATATTTGACATCATTCGGGCGTTTCTCGCTGCTGCATGCGTCGCTGATAACCTTTTCGATATATTCCTGCAGTCTTTCTTCATTTATCATAATAATATTCTCGCTGCTGATCCCGTAATTAACGTTCATGTTGCGTAGTTTTTTCAGAGTGTCCTGTCTCATCACTTCGTAGACTTTGTTCATCTGGGCCATCTGAAAGGCTCCAATGCTGCCAAATCGATTCTTTTTCATATAATTGCCTCGCTCACTGGGTATATCCTGCCATATCTGCATGAAGGGGGGTGCCTAAGATGTATTGTACGCTTTCCTGATCCAACTCTGAGAGGACATCTTTTATGGGATCATAGTTATTGTTTGTGGATGTTGCGCCTATAATCTGCAAGCAGGCAAGGAAACTGGCATTGGGGCCGCTGTTTTGGATTTCCTGGGAGGGAGAGACAACTTCTTTGGAAGTGTCTCGTTCCTGAAAACTGTAGAGTAAAAGTACGCACAAAAAACTGGCGGGAAATAAAAACAAGCTAAACATATCTCGTACCTCTTATTGTGGATTGCAGCAAGATAATATGCAGTTTTTGACGGATTTATCAAAGAAAAACGTATATTCCTGCAAATTTTTATAAACTCTATTTTTCTGTATACTGCCAAATCTGTTCTTTTTCATAATGCTTCATCACTTCTTGGAATACGTCCTATAAGCGCCCGCCCCTGGAACGGGGCGGCTGGGCTTGCACCAGCGGCGGCAGATTCCGTCGGCCTTGCAGATCAGATGATTTTGAGATTTACGCCCTCAATGAAAAGCCCTGGAAGCTCACAGGGGAAAGCCGCTATTCTGCGTCCTTTCCATTCTGGGTGATCGCCGTAGTAGTTCTGGTATAAACCCCTAAAGTCAGCAGGAAGGTTTTGGTATTCTTCCTTAGTGATGGTTTTTACGCTCTTTTGTTTCTGGTTCTTCATTTTACATACCTCTTTTTTGATTTTTGGTTTTGTTACCGGCGGGATACCGTTGGCCTTGCGGACTGCTACTCTGCAATTTCGCACAAAGAAAGCGTGCGAAGAATCAGATCTATTTCAGTCTGACCAAATCCACAGACTTTAAGTGCATCGGAAACGCAAACAAGGGAAATAGGGTACTCCTTGGTCACGTCCTTAACAGCAATAATTTCTCCATTGCCGGCCACGTATTTCCGTGCGGCTGCTTCATCCTCTGCAGGAATTGCAAGCTTCGAGCAGTTGTCCCCGTCATCTATATAAACCATATATTTTCTCAGCTTCATTGTTCACGTCCTTTCCTGATTTTAGCCTGTCGTCAGCCTTGCGGAGTGGAATTAGTCAGAAGCATTCTGCGGCTGAAGCCGCACCCATTCTTTAATGGGAATATAAATCGTGTCGTAGGTATTTTCCAGCGTGGTATCGCGGCGCCGGTCATCAC
>CAMWQV010000090.1 GCA_947176425.1 uncultured Clostridia bacterium | reverse complement strand
TTTTATAGGCGTTGTTCAGCGCGGAGGTTAAATTTTCCAGGTCAACGTCTGCCGGAAACGGGAAAAATTCCATGAATCCCACAAACGCAAAGCTGACCGCCATCAAACCGCCGATAATAAGATACATACGGTTCGGAAACCACAGTGTGGCATCAAATACAGGGTGCAGGCCGAAAATCAATACGACCGCCGCCGCCAGCGATACGGCTACGTCCGCCGGTGTGTGAACGCCTAAGTACAGCCGCGAGACCGCGACCGCCAGCGCCGCAAGAATACAGCAGACGCGGATCCACCACCGTCTCGATACCCGCGCTACACCGCCGAACAATCCGGCTGCGGTCTGGGTGTGACCGCTGGGAAAGCTGTAGCCTCCCGCTTCCGCCTGGGCTGATTCTACAATGGTAAAATTCGGGTCCTTTACCCACGGGCGCGGTATGCGGAATACGATTTTCAGCCATTGGTTGACGAGTATTCCCGCGAAGCCAACCGATAAGAGATAGTAGCCTTTCCGTTTGTCCGCACACCAAAATACATATAACGCCGCCGCCATAAAGAACGTCTCCTCCCCCAAATGGGTGATGAGGGACATGATTATATCCAGCACGGGCATCCGGATGGATTCAAACCAGTAAAGCACTTCCATAATTTTCCTCCTCAGTAAATTTTTCCGGCCCTATTATACTCTACTTGCCAAGAGGAAACAAGTCGGAACATCTAAAAATTTCTGTTTACAAACTTGGAAAAACTTGCTATACTAAAACTGGGTGAAAAAAGGAAAAATCATTTTTTGAAATTAGGAGGAATTTTATCATGAGTGTTTTGAAAGGCGCTTGTATCATCGGTCAGTCCGGCGGCCCGACTTCGGTCATCAATGCCAGCGCTTACGGCGTCATCCGCACCGCCCTCGACAATGAGGCCATTACCAAAGTCTACGGCGCAGAGCATGGCATCAAGGGCGTCCTCAACGACAGGCTTCTGGATATGTCCTTTGAAGACGCCGCGGAGCTGGAAAATATGCTCTATACCCCTTCTTCCGCCCTCGGCTCCTGCCGCTATAAAATGGCTGACCCCGATGTGGACGACACGGATTACAAGCGCATCCTGGAAATCTTTAAGAAATACGACGTCCGGTACTTCTTCTACAACGGCGGCAACGACTCCATGGATACCTGCAACAAGATCAGCAAGTATATGCAGAAAAGCGGTTATGAATGCCGCGTGATGGGTGTGCCGAAGACCATCGACAACGACCTGTTCGGCACCGACCACTGCCCCGGCTACGCTTCTGCCGCCAAGTATATCGCTACTTCCTGCATGGAAGTCTATAACGATGCCCGCGTGTATGACACCGGCATGATCTGCATTATCGAGATTATGGGCCGTCACGCAGGCTGGCTGACTGCCGCCGCCGGTCTCGCTACTGCCGCAGGCGCCGGTCCCGACCTGATCTATCTGCCCGAAAACGACTTCAATATGGACAAGTTCCTGTCTGAAGTCAAGAAAGTCTACGCGGAAAAAGGCAACTGCATGGTTGCTGTCTCCGAGGGCATCCACTACGCCGACGGCACTTTCGTTTCCGAGGCGAAGACCTCCGCAACCGACGGTTTCGGTCACGCACAGCTGGGCGGTCTGGCTGCAATGCTGGCTGAAAAGGTCAAGACAGAAACCGGCGCAAAAGTCCGGGGCATTGAACTGAGCCTGCTCCAGCGCTGCGGTGCGCATCTGGCTTCCCAGACCGATATCGACGAATCCTTCATGTCCGGCAAGGCCGCTGTGGAGAACGCTGTCGCCGGCCTGACCGACAAGATGGTGGGCTTTGAGCGCGTGATCGAAGACGGCAAGTATGTCTGCAAGACCAAGCTCTTTGATCTGACCGACGTGGCGAACACCGAGAAAAAAGTCCCCCTGGAGTGGATCAATGCCGACCAGAACGGCGTCACCCAGGCATTTGTTGACTACGCCCTCCCGCTCATCCAGGGCGAGACCAAGCTGAAAAAGGAAAACGGCCTGCCCCGCTTCGCTAAACTGAAAAAAGTCTTGGCGAAATAATCAGGCCCCCCGTTCTTGAATCCTGCATTTAATACAGCAGCCGGTCCCCTTCTCTGGGACCGGCTGCTGCTTATTGTTCCTATTGAACAAAAATTTAGTTTTGTTGATTATAAGGATTGAACTTCGCGTTAATCAACTCCGCAGTCTGTTCAAGGTCAGCGGCTGCAACCGTCATGCCTTCAATAGACTTCCAAGGCTCGTCCTCGTAAGGCAGCGTATATGTATAGATATTGTCCATACGCAAAGAGGAACTGCCGTTCAATCCCAACATATTTGCAGTAAACCAAACCATAGAATCAATATCTAAATCCGTCTCTATATTCTTTTGTACCAAGTCAATATATGCTTTCATTTTTCCTAAATTTCCCCAGTTCAGGCACTTCCCTATCAGGTTTTTCAGAAAAACCCTTTGTGTATCCATACGGCCAAAATCTGCATAACCATTCTGGGAATCGGTATCCAGCCGGTATCGCAGTACCTTCACAGCGTCCTCCCCGTTCAGCGTCTGCACACCCTTACTGAAATGAATATGCAGGTCCTGATAGGGGTCATCATAGCTCATTTCCTGCGGGACATCAAATTCCACTCCGCCCAGCATATCCACCAGATCAATCAGCATCTCCGGTTCAATTCTCACGTAAAAATCCGGAGTAAATCCAATCAAACCGGCAACGCTTTCTTTCAGCGCGTCCATTCCCCCAGAACGGTAAACGTAATCAATCCGGCTGGCGGAAGAACCGGCGGACACAAGCGTATTCCGAAGAATCGACAAAACGGATACCGTCTGATTTGCTGTATCATAGCTGGCAACCATAATTGTATCAGCACTGCCGTTCATGTCATTCCCTACCAGCAGGAATGTATAGACTCCGTCTTTTCGATCTCCAGCCATGACAGGCTGACTGCCGTTACTGTCAGGATAAATTGCATAATACGCCTGTTGAGATGTTTCAAACTGCTCCCAAGTTTCTCCGCCATCATTGGTCAGATAAGCCGGTGCGCCATTAAACTGCCTCTGAACAATTATCAAACTGTCCGAACTAAGAAAATCCACTGTGTCAACATATGAGCCTAAACCAGGCATTAATGCCTCTGTCCAATTCATACCGCCGTCCGTTGTTTTGTAAACGTAGGTATCTGCAGTGCCAACACCGCGGCTATAACAGGCTACCAGCCAGCCGTTATCCGGCGAGACCAGCTTCGCCCATATATCTGATGAATACATCAAAACTTCTGTCTGATTGCGTCCTGCAAGGTCTTGTCCGGCCCACTCGGCAGGTGCGGGAATTGGATTCCCAAATTTTTCTATATCGCCGCTGCTATCTGTATATTTGATGCAGGGAATGCCTGATTCATCTACCGTAATAACCGCCGTCTCCCACCAGCCGGAATGATCAGACGATTCATTTTGGGAAAAAGCGCAGGCAGATGCAATAGAAGCAACAACAAGAACTGCAATCACAGAACCGACAAGCTGTTTTGGTTCACAGGAAATTCGGCGGATACGCTCCTGCAGACTGCGTTTTTCTCCGCTCATCGTTGTAGCACAGCGAAACAAATCCTGTGGGCTGGGCTTCGCCGTCACCAGCGACAGCAGCGTCTCGCCGTATGGAACGCGCTCTCCCTGCCCTAAATATCTCAGTGCGCCCGCGTCACAAGCAAGTTCTCCATCCCGGCGGCTGAGTACCACGGCCAGCCATACCAGCGGATTCCACCAGTGTACCGCTAACGCCAAACTCCGCAAAATGCTCCAGATATGGTCCAGGTGTTTGTAATGGGTCAGCTCATGGGCCAGAATATGCCGCAGCATTGCCGGATTTTCCGTACTGTCTGCCGTAACATACACAACTGGTCTGAACACACCGAACAGGCACGGTGACGGCAGGCCGTTCGCCGTATAGACTGGGATTTTGCAGTCCGTTCCCTCCAACGGTTTTCGTACCCGGCGCAACTTTGCAGAAAAACGAAAATTGCTGAAAAGTATGACAAGCAAAATAACTATACATCCTGTGAACCACAGTGTTTTTAGAACATCTTCCGGGCTGAACCGGTTCGCATACCGGACGACAGTCTCTCCGTTGTCTTCCAGCCGCGGATAGCCGAACAAATTGGAATCTATGACTGTTCCGTCCTCACGAAATTCTACCGGCGCAGCCTCAGCAGGCATAGTTAATACAGGAAGCACATAGATAGACGGTTCCTGCAATTTCTCCGGTACCGAAACAGATACGCTTAGGTCAGCCGATGGGACTGTAAACAGCTGGATTGGAACCAGCAGCCTGACAAGCACGATTCCCCACAGGGCGTACCGCAGTCCCACGCTGATCTTGTTTCCCAGTGCCGCACGCAAAACCAGGATCACCAAGATCAATATACAGGAGAAAACAATCCATTGTAAATTCATAATACGATCTCACCCGTCCTTTTCTACATTTATGAATCGCCAAACGCCATCTATGTCTTTATAAAGAACTTCCTCATAAGAATTTTTGTTTCGATAGATTGCTATGATTGCTGTATCTTCCTCTAATGGCAAGGTAAAACTTGTCTTTGCACCAATATGACCATTGATTCCTCCAAAAGCAGAATAGCAGTCAATATAAAGTTTCCCGCCGCCCTGCTGATGTACAGATGCTTTTCTGATATATCCAATGGATGATGCAACACCGATATTCATGGTGATTTCTCTGCCGTCCTCTGAGATGGCGTATTCGCCTATATATGCGGAAGAATTTTTCATAAACCCTGAACCAACAAAATAGATTAAGAGCATCACGGCAATTATTATTACTATTGTTGTGAAAGCAACAGCCGCTTTCTTTTTCATGATACAATCACCCAACTTCCTCTCAGCTAAAGAATGGAAATATGAAGGCTGGATTCTTCAAAGCATCATCAAGCATTTCCTGTATATTATTATACCTGTCCATTTCTGCGGCATCTGTCCCCCATTCGCAAACTGACTGATACAGTTCGGCATCCTCAAAATAGTAAGTGACCTCAAACGGCGCTTCGCTTAAATAAGTTGCATCGTTATTTGGGTTTTCCGAGTAAAACAGTACCGTGTTCCAGCCCTCACAGGTAACGCAGACATAATTTTCTATATAGGTTGCTTCCAAGTAGATGTCCATTTGGGAATTGTTGGGATTTTCCTGCCGGATGCTTAATGGAATGCAGGAAATAATTTGGATAGAGTTGCTTTCCCCAGTAACATTGTTTTCCCAGTTAAGTTTTTCCGATACGCGGTGCAGGGTTTCGGTAATCTCTGTGCGGTGTTCACTGACATTTTGCAGATCGTCTTCCGTGATATCTGCCAGAACTGCCCGCATATCCGGTACAGACGAGTCCGCAATGGCCTTGTTGCGGTATATGAGCAGCTTCTCCAGCAAGGACAGGTCCTGACCGTATTCATCAGTGTCCAGCCAAAACATACTGTCGTACAGCCGCCCCTCCCGCTCGAAGGTTTCCAGCAGGTCGCCGTCCGTATTCAGGAGCTGGACGCTGTCCGCCAGCAGCGCGTTGACCTCGTCCATAAAATCCGCAATCTCTTTTGGCTCAAATCTTTCTCCATTCAGGAAAAAATAGGGGTTAATATTAAAGCTCACTGCGTTTTCCTGTATGACCTGCGGTCTTCCCTCTTGCAGATAGAACACCTCATAGTTATACCCAGCACCTCCCTGGCTCATATACGGGTGATACCGCAAAAGATAGTCTTCACCGTCTTTCCGGTACAGAAACAGCGCGTTCCAGCCTGGATGGGGTGTGGAGGCCGTATCGAACCAGGTCCAGCCGTCTTCACTGCGGCAGTATAAATCCCAGGTCATGCCGTCCGGCATAGGCATGATATAGAGCTGTTCCGGCTTTCCGTCGTGGTCCAGATCCGGTGCGTAAGGCAGAAGCTCCGCCGGATATGGTTCGCCTGCCTGACAGATCAATTCGTGCAGTTCCGCTGAGCTGTAAAACGCCGCAGACGCGCTTTCGTCCGGCATTTCAAGAAGAATCGCGATTCCCTCCCGGTCTTTATAGCTGGCGTCTAAATACAGTATGTTTCCGTCCGCAAGAGGCACAGTCCAGCACGCTTCCGACCAAATCCAGCTTTGCTGGCCATAATGACTGAAATAGTCATAGAAACGGCTCTTGCGGTTCGGTGCTGCCTCCCGCAGAAGGGTTACAAGCTCCGACGCTGTTGCAGCATTCTGACCGCTGATATTGCCGATATCCGATATCTGCAAATCCGCCAGAAAATCCCCTAACGCAGAATTGGTATCATCCGGATGATCTTCAGCATAATCGGCATAAATCTTCAACGCTTCAAACAGGGTAGTATACTGCCGCTTGTCACTTCCGGGATGCTTCAGATATGCTAAGATATTGTCGTACAGCCTGCCGTCTGCGTCCTCCTCCAGATAGGTCATCCAATGATTCGTGTTGACAAGCAGTGTGCTTTTTCCGATATATCTGTTGACTTCCTCCATAAAAGTGTCTATTTTCGCTGGATTAAATTCATGGTCTGGAGCGTCAAAATTGATGTCAAATGTTACGGTTCTCAGCACGTCAATATACCGGTTGTCCGGACGGTCTGACGTTTCGTCTATGTCCTCAAAATGAAACATTTCAAAGGTGTAGGTGCAGTAACCCTGCTGCATCTTCGGCGTATAGGACAGCAGATAGTCCTCCCCGTCCTCACCATCTTCCTGATACAGAAAATATGTGCCGCAGTTCCCGTGGGTTTCGTCCAGCGTGACCGACCAGATGCCGAATTCAGGGTCTTCACCTTGATTCACTTCCAGCCGCCATTCCGGAGTATCGCTGTCATTTTTCAGAAGCTGTATCGTTTCCGGCACCCCGTCCCGGTTCAGGTCCGGCTGGCGAGACAGCGTCAAAGGCTGGACGGAATACCGGTCGGGTGCATCCGCCGCTCGTCCAAAAGCGCAGACTGCCGTTACAGAAATAATAGCAACTACTGCAACAACTGAGCCGACAAGTTGTTTTGGTTCACAGGATATCCGGCGGATGCGTTCCCGCAGACTGCGCTATTCTCCGCTCATAGTCGTGGCGCAGTTCAGCAGGGCTTTAGGAGGGGGGGCCGCCGTCACCAACGCGAGCAAGGTTTCTCCGTAGAGAACGCGCTCTTCACGCCCCAGCATTTTCAGCGCACCCGCGTCACAGGCAAGCTCCCCGTCCTGACGGCTGCGCACCACCGCCAGCCATACCAGCGGATTCCACCAGTGTAGTGCTAACGCCAGACTCCGCAGTACGCTCCAGATATGGTCCAGGTGTTTATAG
>CAMWQV010000089.1 GCA_947176425.1 uncultured Clostridia bacterium | reverse complement strand
ATCGTTCCGGAAACCGTCAGCGTAAAAATATCGGCAAAGGGCGGATAGCGGTGGGCGCGGCGAATCCGAATTTCCGCGGCGTAAAAGCTGTTGTAATTCTGGTTTGCGGCGCTGGTAATGACCTCATTATCCGGGGTAAATGTCTGAATCACCGCTCTGCCATCCTTGCTGCCCCGCCCCGCACGGCCTACCACCTGCGTCAACAGGCTGAAAGTCCGTTCCGCGGCGTGATAGTTGTCTACATACAGGCTCAGGTCCGCAGCCAGTACCCCGACCAGCGTCACATTTTCAAAATCCAGGCCCTTTGCCACCATCTGCGTACCCAGCAGGATGGGGATATTTTTCTGTTCAAACTTCCGGAGCAGCGTCTCGTGGTTTCCGGACACAGTATCCGCGTCCATCCGCAGCACCTCGGCTTCCGGAAAGGCGCTGTGCAGCTCCTCCTCCACTTTCTGCGTTCCTGCGCCGATCTGCTTCATCAGACCGCCGCACTCCGGACACACCTGCGGCGTCCGTTCCGAGTGCCCGCAATAATGGCACATCAGCCGTCCGTTTGCGCTGTGATACGTCAGCGGCACACTGCATCGCGGACATTGCGGCGCTTCTCCGCACTCGCCGCACAGCAGCATCCGGCTGTTGCCCCGGCGGTTGATAAACAAAATGCTCTGTTCTCCCCGCCGGATATTTTCCCGTAATTCTCTGCGCAGAGGTTCACTGAGCATACCGGCGTTCCCGGCCTGAACTTCCTGCCGCATATCGGCAATCACAACCCGCGGCAGCGGCTGGCGGTTATAGCGCGACCGCAGAATCAGTTTCTGATACACGCCCCGCTGCGCCTGCCAGGTTGTCTCTATCGACGGCGTCGCTGAGCCTAACACCAGAACGGCTCCCTGCTGTGCGCAGAGGAATTTTGCGACATCTTTCGTATGATAACGCGGCGGGCTTTCGGACTGATAGCTGCTCTCATGTTCTTCATCCAGGATAATCATGCCCAGCCGGTCCAAAGGCGCGAATACTGCACTGCGGGTCCCCAGCACAACATCCACCTCGCCGCGCCGGATACGCTTCCACTGGTCGTAACGCTCGCTCATGCGCAGTCCGCTGTGGAGCATCACGACACGGTCTCCGAAATACGCGCTGAATTTTGCCATCATCTGCGGTGTCAGCGCGATCTCCGGGACAAGGATCATCCCCTGTTTTCCGCGCTGGACGATCTCCTGAAGCAGCCGGATATACACAGAAGTTTTTCCGCTGCCGGTCACGCCGTAAAGCAGCGCACAGGAAGCCGTTCCGGTACCGGCCCGCTCTAAAATGCTGTCATATGCGGCCTGCTGCTCCTCGCTGAGTACGATTGGCAGACCGTCCGCCGGTTCCTGCTTGGGGACGCGGAGAACCTCCTCCTGCGTGAAAACGATCAGCCCCCGTTTTTCCAAGCCTATGAGCGTCTGCGAAGAAGCGCCGGTAAAATAGCAGATGTCACTGGACAGCGCACTGCCGTTGGCACACAGCAGTTTAATGACCTCATAGCGAATCGGTGAGGAACGCCGCAAAGGTTCCATTGCCGCCATTGCCTCCTCCACCGACACCGCCAGCGTTACCCGCTTTGCTTTCTTGTCGGCGATTTTTCTGGAGGCCTCCGCGTCCAGCGTAACAAGTCCCCGTTTTTGCAGCCTCCGGGCAACCGCTGCCGCGCCGTCTCCGCAGGCCATATGCAGCGTCTCCAGTTCAGCGGAACCGCCGTGGGCAACCAGCGTCTCCAGAACACGGCTCTCAAAAGCGTCCTCACCGGCTTCCAGCGCGGTTTCCCGGTTCACTGCCAGCGTACAGATTTCCCGCACCCGATACCAAAGACCGGCGGGCAGCAGGACTTTTACCGCTTCATACAGCGTACAGAAATATCGTTCCCGCAGCCAGATCGCCAGCCGGATTTGATTGGGTCCCAGTACGCTCTCATCATCCAAAATTTCAGTAACCGATTTCAAATCAGGCAGTTTGCTGTCCTGAGACATCGCCAGAATCACACCCTCGCTGACCCGGTTTCCTCTTCCGAAGGGTACCGTTACCCGTACACCGGGTCTGGCCTTTTCCAGCAGCTTTTCCGGCACAAGATAATCATAGGGCTTATCAATGGTATAGGTCGCCGCAGACACGGCGATACGCGCAATATTGACAGTCTCCATCTAGTCTCCTCATTGCGGTAGAATGGGCCGCCTACGGCGGCCCTGTGCAGTTTACTCTACGTTAGTGATCGTGATATCGGCAGCGGCTACGGAGAGTTTTCCGTCTGCGACTTCCTGAATCGCAAGTGTAACGGGTTTGGTATCGTTCTTCTCTGCCGCATCTTCCTCCGCCTGCGCAATCTGCCGTGCGCGGCGTGCAACAACATTTACCAGCAAATAACGGTTAGGGATATTTGTGGTCAGTTTGTTCATTGCGGGATAAAGCATCATAATATCATCATTCCTTTTTCATTTAATCAAATATTGAAATTATAATGATTGATCGATCAGCGAGATCCGTTCACAGGGCCGGCAGTGTTCCGCAAGCATGATCGCCCGCAGTTCATCGACAGCGTGGTCCACCGTATCGTTAATCACAAAATAATCAAAATCCTTTGCGGCAGCAAACTCCTCCCGCCCCCGCGCCAGACGGGAACGCACTTTCTCCATATCCTCGGTCCCGCGTCCGACCAAACGGCGTTCCAGCTCCGGCCAGCTGGGAGGCGCAACATAGATTCGCACCGCGTCCGGGCGTTTTTGATGGACCTGTTCCGCGCCTTGGATCTCAATATCCAGCAGCACGTCCCGGCCCTGGTCCATTGCCTGATCCACGTAGCGGCAGGGAGTTCCGTACAGGTTGCCCACATACTCCGCGTACTCCAAAAAATCTCCGTCCGCGATCCCCTGTTCAAACTGCTCCCTGGTCAGAAAATGGTAGTGGACGCCGTTCTCCTCACCTGCCCGCGGCGCACGGGTCGTAGCGGACACGGAAAAATACAGTGAGGGATCGCTGGCCAGCAGTCTGGCAACTACAGTCCCTTTTCCTACACCGGAGGGGCCGCAAATAATAAATGTCTTTCCTTTTCTCATGTCTCCTCCTCCAATACGGTAGGGTCTACCCCAAACCGGGGCGCCAATTTCTCCAACGGAAGTCCGGACAAAATCACATGGTCGCTGTCCATCACCAATACAGCCGCTGTCTTGCGTCCGAAAGTAGCGTCGATCAGCATACTGCGGTTCCGCGCCTCTGAGATCAGACGCTTGACCGGCGCGGAATCCGGACTGACCAGCGCCACCAGACGCTGCGGAGCAACCAGTCCGCCGAAACCGATGCTTACCAGTTCCATCACTCTATATTCTGGACCTGTTCGCGGATTTTTTCAATTTCCGCTTTCAGTTCCACCACATCTCTGGCAATTTGCAGGTCGCTGCATTTAGAACCAATCGTATTGGATTCCCGGTTGATCTCTTGAATCAGGAAATCCAGCTTCCGGCCCACCGGGACATTGCTCGACAGCATCTCCCGTAGTTGGCTGAGGTGGCTGCGCAGCCGGACGGTCTCCTCATCTACAGCGACTTTATCCGCGAAAATAGCGGCCTCTGTAAGAATACGTGCCTCGTCGATTGACGCGCCTTGCAGAATTTCCTGCATTTTAGCCATCAGCTTCTGACGGTATTCCGCTACCGTCTGCGGCGAGCGGTCCTCCACAAGACGGGTAAGGGCGTCGATGGTGTCCAGACGGCGCTGAACGTCCTCCGCCAGTTTTCTTCCCTCGGTTTCCCGCATAGCAGTATATGCAGCCAGCGCCAATTCCAAGACTGCGCACAGGTCGGCGGTGATGGTCTCCAGATCCGCCTCCGCTTTCGTCACAGTCAATACATCCGGCAGGCGCGCCAGGTCGCTGACAGATATTTCCGCTGCATCACCCCCCAGCTGCTGTAAACGCCGCATTGCATCAATATAGCTTTTTGCCAGCTGTTCGTTTACGACAACTACCGACTCATCTGCTCCGTGGGACTCTACCGTAATAAATACGTCCACTTTGCCGCGGCTGGCATATTTCTGCACCACTGTTTTGATCGCGTCCTCCGCAAAAATGAAAGCGCGGGGCATTTTTACGGTGCAGTCCAAATAGCGGTTATTCACACTGCGGACCTCTACAGTAATATCCCGTCCGCTGCGGGTTTCTCTGGCTCTCCCATAGCCGGTCATACTTTTAACCAAGTTACTATTCCCTCCTGATTATAAATTTTAATCCCTTTTCAGGATAAGCATACAAAAAAACATTCCAACATTTCAGCAGCAGTAGAAGCAGCCGCCCAGATTGCACATAAGGTACGTACAGGCCAGCCTTCCGCACAGTTCCCCGCCGCTGCATGTAGACGACATGCCATAACCGTCCGGACGGTAAGCAGTTCGGTTCTGATTCAGGTTGTCCAATGCGCTGCGGTACTCAATATTGCCGGGTTCTCTCGCGCAGGCGGCCTGATAGCACCGCCGCGCCTCGTCCACCCAGCCCCGGCGGTAGCAGACCTGTCCCATCAGAAAACTCCATTCAGCACCCCGTCTGGACTCAGGGATCTGTGCCAGCAGACGTTCTGCCTGTTCCAAGCTGCCGCCCATCATGACCGCCCACCGCACCTGATACAGAATCTGCGCCTCTGCTGACGTGCCCTGACTGCTGCCGGTATACTCCTGATAAGCTGCTGTCTGTCCCCCGCCGTAATTCGGCGCGGCACGGCCATGACCACTGCGTTCCCGCTGAATCGCGTCGTAGGCAGCGTTGATCTCTTTCATTTTTTCCTGTGCCAAGTCCGCCAGAGGGTTGTCGTGGTAGTTGTCAGGATGGTACTTCCGGGCCAAGGCACGGTAGGCTTTTTTGATTTCCTCATCCGTGGCGGTATTCGGGACATTTAACACTTCGTAGGGATCGGTCATAGCTTCTCCTTATTTCTTGCCGCAGACCGGGGCCAGACGGCGGTATGGAAGGTTCTGTCTAATACGGACCTGCCCACCAGGAACAGTCCCTCATAGACAACAGAGCGGATTACAGGCGCCCATACGCCGAAGTCCCACAGCTCAAACGCCGCAGCCATCAAGCGGATGGAGTGGTCTAAAGACAGAGCCAGCGTTTCCTTTGCTTCTTCTGTCAGAGTTCCGTTTGTCAGGGAAAAACGCCGGATCAAAGGGTTATAGCTGCCGGAAGAAAAATCATCTTCCAGATCGTCCGCCGCGTCTACCAGATAAATCCATCGTCCCAGGTGATACAGGAACTGCTGGAGAACGCGCCGCCTGACTGGTTCCTTCACCTCGTCTGACACGCCGGACAGCAGCCGTGCGAAAGTATCCGCAGGCTCGTCCATTGTCGGACATCCGGCCTGCTCCAAGTACCGCAGACGTTCCAGCTGTTCCCGAGTTGTACGGTCGAAGTTGGGTCGATTCCGCACGGTGCGCTCATAAGCATTCTTCAGCAGCCCGGACAGCAGCCGGTATTTGCCTTTTCCCTTTCCGGGGTCTGTCAAGGCGTCCTGAAGCTGCCACCAAGCCAGAATCACGCTGCAATCTGCCGCCAGCTCCAGCGCAGGATTTTGGGGAAAACAGTCCCGCCCCTGCACAGGATGGGCCAGACAGGGCCGGTGCAGGACTGTCCCTGTCTCCGGGGGCCACAGCAGAATCGATAAAAACGCAAAATCGTAGTTGAGGATAAAAGGGGCAGACAATCCGTGACGCTCTCCCAGGGTGCGGCACAGACCGCAGTAGGCGGCACGGAACCGCTGTTTATCCTCCTCGCTCAGACGCGGTTCCGAGGGCCGTACATAACCGAACATCTCAGGACGTGATCTTAAATGCCACTGTACATGTTCCGATTGCGCCCACTTGATCGTGTCCGTCTACCAGCACGATTGCAGGCGCGGAATACGTGCCGTTCGAGACATACTCTGTTATATCCACCACAACACGGATATCCTCCGGCACGACCGTTTCCAGTTCTTCAGCCGGACCGCGCAGCACCACGTCTACTGTACTCGTCATCTTATTGAAAACCTGATTCTCCGAGTTCCCGACAGCGGAGATATTTGTCGCGGTAAAGGTTTTAGTCTCCAGGTTCCTGAACCGGACAGACAATTTTGAAGTTGTATAGCCGCTTACATTGACACACCCTGCGGGAAGGTTGATTTCCAGCGGGATTTCCGTATCAGAGAGCAGGCTGCTCAGATCGATCTCACCCAAAAGCAGTTCGTAGACATTCTCCAGATTGGCCGGTTCACCGGCTACGGTAATGGCATCATACTCCAGCTTCCACTGGGTATCCGCCTCTCTGGAGCCGGGAGATTCCTTGAATCTGACTGTTAACTCCAAATCCTTTACAATATATACCGGCGCAGTCACCATGACCCGGCGGTCAGAGATTCGTATCTTGTTGTTTTCCACTGGATTTCCGTCAGCATCCAGCAGTTCATACTCAAACTCACGCTGCAAAGTGCTGTTGGCATCGGTCAGGTCCACCACGATCCTTGCAGAATCGACTTCATCAACATCCTCCTCCCGTCCGCTGAGCGTCAGAACAGACGGCTCAGCAACCATGCGTCCCGCCGCATAGATATATCCGTCCGCCACCTTGCCGGTCACATTCACAGACACAGGCACCTGTTTCGAGTACAGCGTCCCCACCTGGAACGTGATATTTGCCCGGGACTGCTTCTCCACACTGATGCTGCTTTCGCTGATATTATCCGGAAAAAGCGGCGTCCAGGACCGCGTATAGGTTCCGACCGCATTAATATCGTTCACATTGACCTGAATTCGGATATCGCTTTTTTCCATACCGGAAACTGCCATGCGCGGTCCGCTGATGGTAAGGTCCAGCGTCGTATCCGCTCCCTCTGTCAGCATCAGGTTCTTATTGGGCAGGGTATCGTCCGCGCCGATAAATTCGATCGGCACGCCGCTGAACGACTTCTGAATTGTGTTGTCCAGCACGTTGTCCACATACATCCAGAACATGACCGCCAGCAAAAAGGAAAGCGCTAAGTATAGTATTTTATTGCCTTTTTCACTCATCGGATTTTTCACCGTCCTTCTTCTCTTTCCGAAGCCCGAAGAAGCCTTTGCGTTTTTCCTTCTCGTTTGTTTCCTCCAGCTGAGGCAGAAGCTCGTTGCGCAGGAGCTGTCCCAACGTCTCTGCCATCAAGTGCCGTTTCAGCATACCGCCTACAGTCACGGAAATCGAACCGGTCTCCTCGCTGACCAGTACGACAACGGCATCGGAGTTTTCGCTCATGCCAATGCCGGCCCGGTGACGCATTCCCAGCTCACGGCTCAGGTTCACGTTCCGGCTCAAGGGAAG
>CAMWQV010000088.1 GCA_947176425.1 uncultured Clostridia bacterium | reverse complement strand
CCGGTCGCCGCGGTCTGGCGGGGGCGGCGGGGGGTCGTGCCCCGCCCCTTCCGGGACGTGCAGGAAAAGAAATGGGACAGTCCGTATAAAGATTGGTTCCATATCAGTTTTGACGGCAATACCGGCTATAACGACGGTTTCTGGTATGAAGCGTGGGAGGGCCATCACGAGCTGGTCAAGCTGAACCTGTACCATCCGGACGTGATCCGCCACCAGTTCGACGCGATTCAGTCGTGGGTGGAGCAGTATGGTATCGACGGCCTGCGCCTGGATGTGGCTTACTGTCTCAACCCGGACTATCTGCGCCGCCTGCGGGGATTTGCCAACACGGTTAAGCCGGATTTTGTTTTGATGGGCGAGACGCTGCACGGGGATTACAACCGCTGGATGGGACCGGAGCTGTGCCACTCCGTCACCAATTATGAGTGCTATAAGGGCCTCTGGTCCAGCTTCAACTCCATGAATATGTTTGAAATCGGTCACAGTCTGGCGCGGCAGTTCGGTCCTGAAAACTGGACGCTGTACAAGGGCTGTCACCTGCTCAGTTTCCTGGACAATCATGACGTGGAACGGATTGCCAGCCAGCTGAACAATAAATCGCATTTAGTTCCCGCTTACGGCCTGATTTTTGGAATGCCCGGCGTACCGGCAGTTTACTATGGCAGCGAGTGGGGCATTGAGGGGAAAAAGTCCCACGGAGACGACGCCCTGCGTCCTGACCTGGCGGCGCCGGAGTGGAATGATCTGACCGATGAGATTGCAAAACTGGCGGAAGCCCATAAAAAGAGCCGCGCCCTGTGCTATGGTTCCTACCGCAATGTGGTTCTGACCAACAAGCAGATCATTTTTGAGCGTGCTGTAGACGGCGAACGGGTCCTGGTGGCGGTCAATGCGGACGGCGTCCCCTATACGGCGCATTTTAACGCAAATTGCGGCCGTGCGACCGATCTGATTACCGGTAATCTCCACGATTTCGGCGGCGGAAGCGAAATGCCGCCTTACAGCGTCGCTTTCTGGCTGTGTGAACGCTGAGTTCAGTTTTCCAGCAAAAACCCCGCCTCCGCCAGCTGCTCACGTACACGCTGAAACGCCGCTTCATCCGGACAGGACAGCGTATGCAGATGTACGCCCTCCGTCAGACAGGAAAGCGGCGGCACGGCGTTGGAACGAAGTATAAACTGCTGTACATCGTAGCGGCTGGAGAGCTGGAGCGTGCCGGTCAGCTGTCCGTAAACAGGATGCTCGACGATCACGTCCAGCACGGTGCAGCCGTTATCGACGATAATCTGCAATTCGGTCTGCATATCCTCCGCCCGGTGGCGGCAGGCGATCCGGCGCGGCAGGCCGGTCTGTGTTTGCAGCTGGTAGCCCCGTGCCGCGGCTATGATCGGCGCGCCTCCTGCCCGCAGCAGCGCTACATCACCCACAATCAGCTGCCGGCTGACGCCAAACCGTCCGGCCAGTGTGGACGCGCTGACGGGCTGGGGGGAACCGGTTAGAATTTCCAAAATAGCGGTGCGGCGTTCCTCTGCGGTCATAGCGCTGGCTCCCTTCTGTCGGTTCGTTTCTTTGAACAATAGTATAGCGCGGTTCCGCCCCGTTCGTCAAGAAGAAGCACAAAAGGATTTTTCGGAAATTTTTCCGATAATTTTTGCTTGCGTTTGGGGATTAAATATGTGATAATATAGACATCGTAAAGCTTTCAGATCGGAGGGACCCCCATTGAGCTTTCAGGAAATAACCCAGGATATTATCAATCATCCTCTTTTTATCGAGCTTCAGGACGTTCAGCACCACGGCGGAGAAAATTCCCTGTATATGCACTCCGTAGACACCGCAAAATGCGCTTATAAACTGGCGCAGAAATTCCATATGCCGGAAGAACGGGTCTGTTCCGTTACGCGGGCCGCCCTGCTGCACGACTTCTTCGGTTACAAATGGCGCAGTGCCCAGCATAAGCGGTATAAGAAATACTACAAGGGCTGGAAACGCGTCACACATATGCACGCTTTTATCCACGGCGCACACGCAGCTCACCGGGCGAACCGCATCTTCGGCCTCAACGAACGGCAGAAAGCCGCCATTACCTGCCATATGTTCCCCCTCGCGCCTATGCCGACCAATTCGGAAGCATGGGTCCTGACGTTGGCCGATAAAATCGTTGCCTCAAAAGAGGTGGGCGAAACTGTCGGCTGGCATATCCGCAAAATGTACCATAAAGTTATTGATTAACTGGTCAAAAACGCCGCTTCCGTATTTTGGGGGCGGCGTTTGAATGGTCAGCTTTCTGTCTCCATTTTTCGGAATAATCCCGCCAGTACCAGCACCGCCGCCGCGGACAGAACCAGTTCCGCAGTATCGCAAAGGGAAATAACAGCAGAGGACCGGAAAATTGCTCCCAGTCCTCAAAATTTTCAGTAAAAACTTTTTCCCTTTAGCTGTCTCAGATACAACGGTCATATTCTGGCATATTTGACTGTTTTTCCGCCGCTTATCGAACAGGCGCGGTGTTTTCCAGCGTATGCGATACAGACAGAAAATGGATCTTGTAAGTATATCATAGGGCGTTTATGCGCCAGTGTCAACAAAAAATAGCGTTCATCCGGCATTTTGACCGTACTGTCCCCCATATAGTGGGATAAGGAGGTGCGGATCTTGAGAAAAGGCAACGCGATTTTTTACAGCGCCATACTGCTGACGGGTGCGAATTTTCTGCTGCGTCTGTCCGCCATGAGTTTTCAGGTGTATCTTTCCAGCCGGATCGGTGCCGCCGGGATTGGTCTGCTCCAGCTGATCTTGTCTGTCACGGCATTATCATTTACAGTTGGGTCCGCCGGAGTGCGTACCTGTGCAATGTACCTGTCTGCCGAAGAACTGGGGCGGAACCATCCGAAACGGATCTATGGCGTTTTGAACGGCTGTTACCGGTACGCTCTGCTTTTCGGCGGCCTGACCGCTGCCTTGCTGTGGTATATGGCCCCCCGGCTGGCGTCGGGATGGATTGGCTCTCCGGCGGCGGTACCGGCTCTGCGTTTTTTTGCGCTGTTTCTGCCTGTCAAGTGTCTGCACGGCGTTTTAACAGGCTACTTTACCGCGGCGGAACGTGTGGGCGGAATGGTCCTGACAGCGTTTTTAGAGCAGGGGTGTTCGATGCTGGTCACGTTTCTGCTCCTGACCGGATGGGCCGGGGCGGATACCGGACGGGCCGCGTTTTCGGTCGTGGCGGGCAGCTGTGCGGCTTTGGTACTGGCATTTTTCGTCTTGTCCGGACTGCGCCGGAAAAATCTCCCTGAACGGCTGTGGGGACACCGTCCGCCATATGGACGGATTTTTCAGGTATCGCTCCCCTTGGCCCTGGCGGATACGCTGCGTTCCGGCCTGAATACAATTGAGGACTTGATTATACCCAGACAGCTGGCACTTTTTTCCGGCACGGTGGACGCGATGGCAGATTACGGGGTTGTGCGGGGGATGGTGTTTCCGGTGCTGATGTTTCCGGCGGCGATTCTGTTTTCACTGGCGGAACTGCTGGTACCGGAATTTTCCCGCTGTGCCGCCCGGGGGAGTACGAACCGTGTGCAGTATCTGGCAAAACAGGGCCTGCGGGTATCGCTGCTGTTCGGACTGTGCGCCGGAAGCGTGCTGTTTACAGCGGCGGACCGGCTGGGGGAACTGCTCTATCACAGCGGTCAGGTCGGGAAACTGCTCCGGCTGTACGCGCCCTTTGTGCCGATGCTCTATATGGACGCGATTGTGGACGCGATGTGCAAGGGCTTGGGACAGCAGAACGCAAACGCAAGATATAATACGTTTACCTCATTTCTGGATGTCGTATTGCTGTGGTATCTCCTGCCGCGGCTGGGTCTGAACGGTTATTATTTCGGTTTTGCGGCGTCGCATGTCGTGAATTTTGCGTTAAGCCTGCGCCGTCTGGCATTGACATCCGGCATTCAGGTCAGTCTGCCGCTGCGTGCGCTGTTCTGCACCGTTGGGGCGTGTGCCGCTGCCGCGCTGCTTCCGGCAATGCAGTCTGTCTTCTGTCTTCTGTTTTTGCTGCTCTTTTGGACGCTTGCCGGCGTCATCAGCCGCAACGATGCCGCCTGGATTCGTACTCTGATTAGAGGACAATAACATATCAGTTTCAAAAACGGCCGGCCTGCGGCGAAAATTTTTAGGTAAAATAACAGGTTGCGTCTCAGCTTGGACAATTCTATAATATGGCAATTACGATAGAACAGGAGACAGATTATGAAATCTCATCTGACTTACAGCCATACGCTGAAAGCTTGTTTTATTGGCTATATTGTTCAGGCAATCATCAATAATTTCGCGCCGCTGTTATTTTTGCTTTTTCAGTCTGCATATGGGATCCCATTGAGCAGAATTACGCTGCTGATTACGTTCAATTTCTGCGTACAGCTGGCGGTTGATCTGTTCAGCGCAAAATTTGTGGATCAAATCGGCTATCGGGCCTCCGCAGTTCTGGCGCATATCCTGTCTGCGGTGGGGCTTGTACTGCTGGCTGTTCTGCCGGAGGTGCTGGACCCCTTTATGGGACTGCTGCTGGCGGTAACGATCTACGCGGTCGGGGGCGGACTGCTGGAGGTGCTGGTCAGCCCGATTGTGGAGGCGTGTCCCACTGACAATAAAGAGACTGCGATGAGCCTTCTGCATTCGTTTTACTGCTGGGGGCATGTGGCGGTCGTTTTGATCTCTACGCTGTTTTTTACTGGGTTTGGAATCGAAAACTGGAAGATATTAGCAGTCCTATGGGCGGTCGTTCCGGCGCTGAACTGTATTTTGTTTGCGAAAGTTCCGATCTATTCGCTTCTGGAGGAGGGGGATTCAGGGGTATCCCTCAAAGAACTGCTGGTCAGTAAAACTTTCTGGCTGGCTTTGCTGCTGATGGTCTGTGCGGGGGCCAGTGAACAGGCGGTCAGTCAGTGGGCGTCTACGTTTGCAGAGTCCGGTTTGCAGGTGCCGAAAACCGTGGGGGATTTGGCCGGACCCATGTTTTTCGCGGTTATGATGGGAACCTCCCGGGCGGTCTACGGGAAGTACGGCAGCCGGATCGATCTGACCAGGTTTATGCAGTTGAGCGCGGCACTGTGTATTATCAGCTATCTGGTGATTTCACTGTCTCCCTGGCCGCTGGTGAGTCTGCTGGGGTGCGGTATCTGCGGACTTTCGGTCGGCATTCTATGGCCGGGATCGTTCAGTATTGTGTCTAAAATTTTGCCGCGGGGCGGTACGGTCCTTTTTGCGCTGCTGGCATTGGGCGGCGATGTGGGATGCTCCGGCGGACCGACTTTTGTGGGGCTGGTTTCCTCCGCGGCGGGCGGCGATTTACATACCGGGATTTTAGCAGCGATTATTTTCCCAGTTTTGATGCTGGCGGGCTGCTTTATTTTGCGGCTGTTTCACAAGGTGAGATAGTGTGTTGTCTGGTTTTTCCAGGCATGATAACAGACTGCTGGACGACGGTTTTTTCTTTTGCCGTCGTCCAGCAGAACAAAACGATATCATCTTTTGGAAAAGCTCGAGGCACTGTGACTCCTTATGATCTGACCATCCATTGTGCTATGGGATTGATAATTGCTGTAGGGAGTAGTTTAGCAGAAAGGACAAGCAGCTTATTGTATAGGCCAGCGGTAACTGTTCGTTTACCCTTTAGCAGATTCTTGTAGCCAATAGCGGCGACAGTTTCTGGCTGCATCACAAAAAGTTTGAAAAGCAGTGTGTTGCTGATATCTGCCTTATCGGCGAACAGGGTCTCTGTAGCACCTGGACAAAGACAGGTTACTGTAACGCCAGTACCTTTTAGTTCTTGGTAAAGCCCATTGGAAAAAGAAAGAACATAGGATTTTGTAGCGGCATATACCGCATCACAGGGGCATGGCATATAGGAACCCGTAGACCCAACATTTAGAATATGTCCATACCTGCGCGCAATCATTCCAGGTAAAACCAGTTTTGTGAGGGCGGTCAACGCTTTAATATGAACCTGTATCATATCAAGTTCTTTTTCGAGACTGGTATCTATAAAATACCCTGCCTCATTAAAGCCAGCGTTGTTTATAAGAAAATCAACAGACAGGCCCATGCTGCTGATTTTATCCATAATCACGTTTGCCGCGTGGACTTCGCTTAAATCGCAGGAAATGTATTTAACCGAAACATGATAGTGTGATTGCAAATATATTTGCTGCTGTTGGAGTTTGCTTTTATTTCTTGATACAAGGATAATGTTGTTTCCCGCATTTGCAAATTTTTCGGCAAATGCTTTTCCGATTCCACTGGTTGTTCCAGTGATTAAAACCGTGTTCATCACTCACTGTCTCCTTTACGCTTAAATAAATTCCATTCCTCAAGATATGTCAAATTTTGTGCTGCTGGCCTTTGCAAAAGTTCTTCATAAAATGCTAATTTCTTTTCCGTCAATGCTAACGCATTTTGCAGATTAGCC
This sequence comes from uncultured Clostridia bacterium, assembly GCA_947176425.1. Taxonomy (GTDB): domain Bacteria; phylum Bacillota; class Clostridia; order Oscillospirales; family Oscillospiraceae; genus Pelethomonas. The sequence goes on along the minus strand of CAMWQV010000088.1, from coordinate 895 downwards.
ATTTGGTTATGGAGACCATCAATATATTCCTGTACCATGCGGCGGCGCTGTGAAATTGTCTTTCCGCCTTGTATCAGCAGTTGGACATACTCTCTAATTAACCGAATAGGTACATTAGCTCTGCGCAGGCACTGGATCATGTTTATCCACTCAATGTCTGTTTCAGAGTATCGCCTATACTTTTGGTCAGTTCTGCTTATGGGCAGCAATAATTGTTCTTTCTCATAGTAACGCAGAGCCGCAGTTGTAAGTCCGGTTATCTCCGCCGCTTCTTTCGCTGAATACATTTTCTATCCGCCTTTCATTTCTACAATAAACTATGAAGTGCGCTTCAAAGCAAGAAGAAATTATATCATACGGCAAAAATTTATTGAACTGCCAAAGTGTGAATTTTTAGGCCAACTTACATACTATGTGTTATAATGGAATTCTCACCAAACACGAAAGGGGGATGCCTTATGGGAAATCATGCTGTCCAGCTGCACGAGGGGGAACAGCGGGAAATTAAAAGATCTGTTATTCTCTCAAACAAATTTTATACAATTTAATTTACATAATAGCAATTTTGATTGCTTTTGGGAATTGGGCAGCGTATACTATAGACGATTCAAGTTGAAAGGAGACATATTATTATGATCGATTTCGAGGATACGGAGTTCTTAAAATTGCGTCCGGTAGAGGACAAAAATTTTGAAACCCTGATTCGCCCTATGTTTATTGAAGGTGAGGAGATCGTACAGTGCTTTCAGACCGTGCGGGACGGTGTAGTTTTCACTACGAAACGGATCTTTGCCATCAATATCCAGGGGTTGACCGGAAAAAAGAAGAATTTTACTATTCTGCCTTATAGTAACATACAGATATTTTCCGTAGAAACCGCAGGAATGTTTGACCT
>CAMWQV010000087.1 GCA_947176425.1 uncultured Clostridia bacterium | reverse complement strand
CGCAGGGGGCGAAGCGGGGGCGTTCGCAGGGGGCTCTACATAGGAGGCGACATCCAAGACCACCAGGCGGGCCGCCTCCTCATCCGAGAGGGTCACCCGCTCCCCTTTGGCCACGGGCAGCACCCGGCCCTTCTCGTCCCTGCGGCCATAGACGCCGGTCTTAATTACAACGTCCCTCATCTTAGCCCACCACTTTCTTACCCCGGATGTAGGGGCAGTAGTTCTTGGGCGCAGACAGGGGCCGGGAGGCCAGCCGGAGCTTACGCATATCCTTGTCCTGGTCCAGCGTGAACTTCGGCACCCGGATGCCGGGATGGGAGGTGTACTCGGTGCTGCCGAAATCGATCTGGGTGATCTGGCCATACATCAGGTGGCCGCAGTTGGGGGCGGTGACCATGGCCTCATCCACAGGGAAGTAGGACTTCGTCTGCCCGTTGTTATCCTCATAGCTCTCGTCCACGGAGATTAGGTTCAGCCGGAACCCGCCGAAGTTGATGGTGCCCAGCAGCACCACGCCGGTGTACGCGGAGAGCTGCTCGTTGATAGCGCCGATGGCGATGCCGCTGTTCTTGTCCAGCAGCCTCTGAAGGTCATCGAACTGCAGGATGGCATCCGCTGTTTGGGTGCCCAGCAGCAGGTCGGCCACGGGCAGGCCACGGTAGGAAAGCATACGGCACATGGCGATCACGTCCGCGCGCATCTCCATGAAGTTCTCCCAGGGCTTTGCCGGTGTGTAGAGGTGATCGCTGGTGCCCTCATAGAACTTCACACTGAGGGCCTTGCCCTTGGTCTGGTCGTCCACATACTCCTGAATGAAGCAGGCGTTTTCCAGCATGGTGTTGACGGCCATCCACTCCTCGCGGCGGCGGATACGCAGATCCATATCCTTCATGTCATCGCGCTGGAGCCGGGCGGCCCGCTGGGCGGGGGTGGAGTTGGCGTAGAGCGCCTCACCAAAGCCACGCTTTTTCAGCTCGTCCACGGTCAGCAGACGGGACACGCTGACGAACGCCGGCTGGAGCTCGTGGATCTCGTAGCCGATGCGGTCCATGGGGATGTCCCCGATGCGCTCGGACACGAAGGCCGCCATCTTCCGGTCACCCCGGCGGTACTCAGTCAGCACCTTGTCGGCGGCGAAGATATCCCCCTCCCCGGTGGGGAAGTAGCGGTCGCGGAAGAAGAACGTGTTAGGCACGACCTCCTCCATGATTGCCAGGAGGATGTAGGTATCAAAGAAATTCAAAGTTGCAGCCATGATCTGTTCCCTCCTTTAAGGGGCCGTCGTTGCGGCCTTGAAGACGATGTTGTAGGTGCGGAGCTTGTCCTTGTCCGCCTGGGTGATGGCGTAGTCCTCGGCCACCGTCACCTTCTCCGGGTCAAAGCACCCGGCGGCATAGACGTCCACAGGAACGTCCTCGTCGGTGCCCACCTCCGTGTCATCGCACAGGATGCAGTCCGGGGTGTAGGTGTCCGCCGTCTCACCGTCACCGGGAGCGGTGGGTTCCTCCCCCAGAATGTGAAGCAGGCCGTCCTTGGCGGATTTCGCCAGGAGCGTACCCCGTTTGTAGACCGTGGCAGTGGTCAGCTTGGCGATGACGCCGCCGTCCACGCGGACGGGCGGGTTGAGGCCAGTGATTAGGCCGTCATACTCCATGCTGCCGAGTTTCTGACGCAGTTCCTTAGCCATGGATTACTTCTCCTCCTTTCCGAAAAGGGCCTTGACCTCCGCACGGGCACTGGCCATGCGCTGGTCGGGCGTCTGCTTCTCCGTGGGTGTGGGCTCTCCGGGATCGCCCGCCGCCGGAACGTCCTGGGCCCCGGACGCCTGGGTGTCGCCCTCCAGGTCGCCCAGGAACTTCTTGCCCTGCTGGGCCGCCTTCTGAGCGGCGCGGTAGGTCATCTCCTGGGCGGTACAGGCGTTCTCGCCGTACTTCGCCGCCTTGACAGTGTCCGCATCATACAGGCAGGCCACCGCGTCGATCTCCTGGATGCGCTTCTGTTCCGCTTGGACTGCAGCACTGATGGCATCCGCGCCGGCCTGGGGAGCAGGGGTATCACCGCCTGCGGATGCAGACACGGCGGCCTTGGCCTCGGCCATCAACGCCGTGGCCAGCTCCGGGTTCTCCGCCCGGAGTTCTTCAAGATTCTTTGCCATGGTTTTTCCTCCTTCGTCGCCGGTGATGGCCGGCTGGGTTTTATGTGTCTTAGCCGGGGCCGGAGCCTCGGATTTGACCGTTGGAATGCTGTCCGGAGCAAACATCCCCGGAGTGAGATGGAATTGCCGGCCGCGCACAAACAGGCTCTGGCCATCCGCGCTGGCGGCGATGTCCAGTGGCTCCGCATCCTCGATAAGCTTGTCGGCAAAGCCCTTTTCTACCGCCTCCGCCCCGGTCAGCCATGTGGTTTCGCTCATCATCCGAAGTAATTCTTGCTCGGAGAGCTTTGTCTTGCGCTGGTACGTGGTCACCGCCGCACGGTCGTAGGCGTCATACATTGCGGCGGTTTCTCGAAGTTCGTCAGCGTTATAGCCGCCCCACAGATAGCCCCAGCAGCGGTGGATCATCACTAGGCTGGCGGGGTTGATGCGTACTTCGTCACAGGCGCTCATAATGACAGAAGCGGCGGACATAGCCGCCCCATCCACAATGCAAACAAGGCGGGTTCCCTTGCCTGACAGTTCCCGCAGCCGGTTGTGGATCACCATTCCTACCAGGGCATCCCCACCCAGGCTGTTCATACGGATAGTGAGGCTTTTCGCCCCAGCTAAACTGTTCAGATCCTGTAGGAAGTCATCCTGAGCGATGAAATCTCCCTCCAGTTTCTCCCCAGTCCTCCAATCCCTCGGATGCTGCTCCATAATCTCGCCGTACATGGTGATCTCCGCATTCACGCCATCCTCCATTTTCATGGAGTATGGTCCCCGGTCAATGTTTACCGCCTGGGGAGGGCGGGCAAAGGGCAACTTGATAGGGTCAGGCATTATCTCCATCTCCTTTGTCATCATTTTTTGGGTTAACGGTTACTTGGACGTCCGCACCCCCGCCGGCCGCCTTGAGTTTCTCGTTCTCTATGCCGAGCTGCTCCACGTTGGCGTCCCAGTCGCCGCCGGACATCTCCATCGCAACCTGCTCATGGGTTTTCAGCGCATGTTGGATCTGGAGCACGGCGGCGGTGGCCTCCTTCAGCGGGTCAAGGGAGCCCTGCACTGGGCCGATCCACTGTGCCGAGCACCAGGCCGCACGGATAAGCGGATCATCAAAAAAGCCCGGAGCGATAATCCGCCCGCGGGCTACAGCTTCTGCCAGCCAAATCTCATAGACCGGTTGGCAGAAATCGTCCACAAACCACTTCCGGCGCATTCGGAAATCTTCCCAGGAATCCAGGAGGGCGGCGCGGGCGGCAGAGTAACTGGAATTGTATTCTTTGACCAGCACGTCATAGGGAATGCCAAGCCCCGCGCCGATGAGCTTACAAAAGGTTTTGACAAAATCGTCAAAACCCGGTACGGGCATGGTGGGGTTCCCGAACTTGATATCCTCATTTTCCTTCAGTGTGTGAAAGGTTCCCGGCCCCATGTCCAGCTCGTCCGGGTTTGTGCGCGGATGGGACGCGCTTCCGAAATTTCCGTCGGGCACCTGCAAATCATCCCAGCCGCCCACGCTGCCCCACGGAATTTCGTTTGTATTGTCCTTCAGGATGATCCACGCGGTGAAATAGCTCTGAATCAGCGCCATGGTCAGGGCGGAGTTGATGTAGCGGTTCAACTGGAGGACCGGTTCAATGGCAGGAGCCAGGTAGCTGACGCCCCGGTACTGGTCAGGCCGCTCACTGCTCATAACGTGGAGGATGTTCGGAAGGCCGGCTTTTTTGCCGTACGCCTCCACCCGCACCCATTCATCTTCTGCGCTGGTCATCTCCCAGGGATAGGTCGAGTGTACGTAGTAGGCCACCGCCATACCGCTGCTGTCCACCTCCACGCCGTCAAAGATACGGTTTTTGGTGTCCGGGTTCTTCCCGTTGGTGATGTTGGGATAGGTCGTGCCGCCATACTCCATGGGCGTCCGCACCCGGTCCGCCTCCACCAGGTGTATCCGCAGGGAATACGGGCGGATATGGTCGGGCGGACGGCGCTTGATCAACGGAAACACATCCCCGCTCATCAACCAGGAGGAAAGGGCCAGTTGCTGAAGCCCGTCAAAGTTATTCATGCCGATGGCGTCGCAGGCGTCTTTTCTGTCAGCCCACAAGCGGAACTCCGCCTCCGTGCGCCGCTGCCACTCCTTCGCCGCCGCGCGGGACAGTCCCAGTGTCTCCCGGTCAATGCTGCTCTTGAGTGCCAGGCCAACCCCCACCGCCTTGGTACGGTTTGTATTGATTGCCGACGTTGCCAGCGGCGAGGACATATACAGCATCCGGCTCCGCTGGCGCAGGGTGTAGTTATTCCAGTTGATATCCTCGTTGGGGCTGCCGCTGCGGGCCTGGAACCCTTTCAGTGCCCTGCGGACAACGGAAGCTCCGGCGTCACCGTATCCGCTGGCTCTGGTGCGCACCCCGTCCGGGAGGTACAGCTTTGTTCGTTTGTCCTGATACACGGGCCGTCCTCCTTACCAATCCCTCGGCGTCACGGCGAAGGACCGCCGGGACTTTCGATTTTCAAGCAGCAATTCCAGCTCATCCACCTTTTTCTCGGCCTCGTCCATGCGTTTCTGGAGGGAGACCAGGTCAAGCCGGGTCAATTCCTCGTTGCCGATTTTGTAGCTCTTGACGCCGCCATCCAGGAGGGCGAGGTAAGCCTCCCGCAGTTTCTTCAGGGCGCTGCGCCAGAACTCCAGCCGCGCCCGAAGCTCCACCTTATCCGGCATTTCGATTCACCTACCATTCATCGTAATATCTGTTCAGCCCGGATTTTTTCTTTGGCGCGGGCGGACGCTGGGGCATGGGCGGTGCTGAGAAATCCACAGCCTTGCCTCTGGCTTTCTGCAGCTTCCGATCAACAGCATCCAGATCCACTGGCAGCACCTTGAACGCCGCAAGCGCATAGTTCCGGCAGTCCAGCGGTTCGTTACGCTCGTGGCCCTGTATTTTCTGCCACACCCACCGCTGGCGGGTTTTGCCCTCCGGCACCAGGTGTTCTGACAGCAGACCGTTGAAGTACATTGCGCCATAGTCATCCCGCAAGGGAAAATGGCAGTATTTCGGCCCTGGAGCCTGTATCTTGAGGCTGTCCATGACCAGCTGTTTGCCTTCGTCTACGCCAAGCTGGTACTGCCACACTGTCCCCAGGTACCGATTTTTGATGATGATCTTCTGCTTTTTGGGTGGGCTTGTGAATGGTCGGTCGGGGCCTGGAAAACCCTTGATGCAGAACACCTTCTTCTGGATGCGTTGTTGGCAAAACCGCCGAACTTCTCCGGTGAAGTGTCCGCCCTCGTCCACAAAGGACATACTGACCTTCAAGCCCAGACCGTCCTTAAAACGCAGAACCCTGTCGAAAACCATCATATCCAGACTGTTCCAAGTGGCCGGATCGTCCGGACGGCCCATGATGATGCCCTTCTCGATGCCCCAAGTTTCCCCGAAGTGACCGTGGCCAACAATCTCATACTCAAAGCGGTCATCCTGCGTGTCCACTCCAGCGGTGAGCGCCAGCACACCCTCCGGGAGCTCGGCCTCGTAAATTTCCCGGCGGCCCATCAGTGTATCCGGGTCCTGCGTGTCTCCCCGATCCTCCCAGAGCTGCCCGAAACAGGTGTTATAGACCACCTGCATCTTCCCGGTATCTCCCAGGGCGTTTTGGTACTTGAGGCAAATACTCTCCCAGCTGGCCCAGGGGCTGACAAAAGCGTTCAGCCAGAAGGAGCGCACACCATTGGCATAGGCTGCGGGGTTATCTGCCTCCCAGCGGGCGGGCTGTTTCTTCATCGTGGTCTCACCGGACACGCAGGCACAGCCGGGGCAAATCCACATGATGTTGCTCACCGTGTAGGTGCGCTCATTGTTGACTACTGTCTCTTTGACGTCATAGCGGATGTTCTTCCACTGAATCTCATGGTACTCTCCGCAGTTGGGGCACTTGGATTTCCACCGCTCCATCGTTCCTTTGGCGAAACTCTTAGCGATGGCGCTGCTCCCGCGGATGGTGCAAGTGGAAACCTCCACGGCCTTCGCATTGTAGAAGGTGGTCTGCCGCGCCATGGCCAGTTCCCAGGGGTCGCCCTCGGTGCCAGCGGAAATTGCCCAGCGGTCTCTCTCGTCTCCGAACACATAGCGGATGGGTTTGGATGCCAGTGCGTGGGCCTCGTTGGAGCCGCACAGCGTCAGAATACCGCCGGGATAAGACTTCTGGAGCAGGGTGTTCCCGCTGTCCCGGCTCTTGGGCGCTGAAATCTTCCGGCGCAGCGTAGGGCTGTCCCGAATCATGGGTGCGATGCGCAGTTTGGAAAACTCCCTGGCGTCGATGGTGGTCGGGTGAACAAAGAGAATGCTGCCGGGGTTCTGGTCGATGATGTATCCGATCATGTTGTTGATGACTTCCGTCTTGCCCACCTGGGACGCGGCCACAAACACGATGTGCCGTACCTTCGGGTCGGTGAAGGCGTCCATGATGGCCCGGAGGTAGGGCGTCCGGCTGGTGCGCCAGAGGCCCGGCTCGGCGCTGGCCTCGGTAGAGAGGTACCGCTTGCACTCGGCCCATTCGGTGACGCTCAGATTTTCCGGGGGCTGCATCCCGGCCAGCCCCCTGGAGATGGCCTTTGTCAGCCGTCGTGCCGCCGCTTTACTCATCATCAGAATCACCCTCATGCTCCGCCTTCCAGTCCATGCGCCCCCGGACGCGCTCCTCATACTTCTCCGGGTCATAGGTGTAGTTGGACAAGTCCTTCATCACCAGGTAGACCTCCCGCTTGATAACCTCGGCGGCCTCGGCGGCGGCGGTGGTCGCGGCCACGTCCACGGCCAGGCGTCCGGGCAGAGCCAGGAGGGAATCCCGAATGGCGTATAACAGATCTTCCGTCAGAGCGGCCACGTCCTCGCTGCGGTGCATGATGCCCTGAAGCTCCTGCACCTCCAGCTCGGCGATTTGGGCCTTGGCTTGTTTGATGCGCACCTCGGCCTCGAACTTCTCCATCTCCTTGGACTCCGGTATTCCCTTCTCCCCACGGCCTGCAGCTTTGTCCCGAAGGTACTGCACATAGGCCCTGGTGGACTCCACAACGTTGTACCTTTTCCCGGCCGGGGTGTCCCGTTTCTTCAGCACGCCATCCCTGGTGAGCTGGTTGATCCACTGGCCCGTCAGGGCAAACAGATTCGCCAGGTCTTCGGCCTTGCAGTAGCCCGGAGTTTCCTCAATTTTCCCTTTCCTGGGAGTCGCCAATCC
>CAMWQV010000086.1 GCA_947176425.1 uncultured Clostridia bacterium | reverse complement strand
TCTTTATACGCCTCAATACGGCTGCGTTCTTCCAGCTTGAGGTTTCGCATAAAGGTATCTGTCGGCGCGAGAAGATTGTGTTCCCCACCCTTTTTCGGATACTTTGACGCAAGATATTCTGCAAACCGTTCAAATTCCGGATGGAGTGTTGGTTCGCCGCCCATCATCCCGACCGTCCCTTCATATCCCTCCATAGAATCCACGGCGCGTTTGAAGGTCTGGAAATCCATAAAAAACGGGTGTTCATGATGGCCGCACATTCTTGAACAGTTGGAGCAGGTATGGACACATGCGTTGGTCAGCTCAATCTGGATGATCCGCATGTCTTTAGGTGATCTCATAGTTCAAATTTTCCCCCTTGTGGTTTTCAAAAAACTGGTGTATATATATAATCCGAACCGCGGTGCAGTCCCATGCTTTCCAGCTTCGCTGCAATCTCCGGGTAATACTGAATAGATGCGATGAGAATCCGGTCATATTCCTCCCGGCGTGACAGCAGTTCCTCCGGTTTCCAGACTCGTTTCGCGTGATGGACAAGCCCTTGCCTGCGGGGATCGGAGTCGCAAAATCCCGCGAGGATTCCCTCTCTTTCGATGACGGAACGGGCGAACCGGTAGGAATCATTTCCCGTTCCATACAGCAGATACCGTTTCCCACTCCGGATAGCGAAGCCCTCGCCGATATCCGCCCACAGCGCATCTGTCAGCCGGAAGGACCGATGCGGAATCCGTTCCGCCGCTCCCTCTTTTTGCAGCTTCGCATTCATATATTCCACGCAGGCATAATCAAGGGACTGGTTTGCAAACGTCGATTTGATTTCTGAAGATTTTGTGACAAACCCATTAGCCCCGTGAATCCGGTAATAGGAGAGCTTTTCGTGCAAATAACATACGTTTTCATAATATGTCGCCACAAAATTTACATAGTGGTCAGCACAGATGCGGAAGTCTTCTTCCGGCATCGGAAAAATCTTCTCCGCAAGCTCCCGTTTCAAGGACATCGTTGAAGTTGTTATGTCATAGCTGTCCATCACGCCGTATGTTCGCAGGATGCGTGACCGTTCTGCATTGAAATCCGTATGAATGTTCTGTCTTGTTCCATCTGAAAAGTGCTTTTCATGGGCTGCAAAGCTGTGATCTTCGTGGGCTTTCACGATTCTCTCAAGCTTCGTGGGAAACCAGAAGTCGTCGCTGTCCAGAAACGCGATGATCTCTCCCCTTGCCACAGAAAATCCCGCATTGAAGCAGGATGCCTGTCCGCCGTTTTCCTTCTCAATACACCGGATCTGTCCCGGTCTCTGTGCAGCATAGCGGCGCATAACTTCCTGGGATCCATCGGATGAACCGTCATCTACAAGGAGCAGTTCCCAGTCCTTGTACGTCTGGAACAGGACGGACTCCACCGCCTCATGCAGATAACATGCATAATTGTAATTGTCAATGATGACAGAAACCATATGGATCGTCCTCTTTCCATTTGTCGCTATTGCTTCAATTCCTGTGTTCCATATTGAAGCGTGACATCCCGGAGATATTTTAAAATGCTTTCCGTGCTTAAATATTGCCGAACAAATTTTTTTGTGTTCTTCACGATAAAATCGTACTGGTCCGGATGACTGTTCAGATATTGGATCTTTTCTATCAGATCAGACAGATCTTCTTTCACCGGGACATAGTGCTTCATCGGCTCCATATACTCCATATACCATTCCACCACGGGCCTATCAACTAACAGTACCGGCCTCCCCAACATCAAAAGCGTCTTTACACGGTCCGTCCATCCATATCCCCGAACGTCAATCAAGTATTTGTATCTTGCCTGTTCCGGCATCGGCTTGTACCCAACCCACACCGCAGCTTCCGCCAAAATATGTTCCGGATATTTGCGGGACATTTCCCATAAATTCAACCTGCTCTCATTTAGAAAAGAACCAATCCAGTACGCCCGTGGATCTGTCCAGGGTTTTTCCGCGGCTTCTCGGCACAATTCGGGCGTAGCATCCTTGTAATAATAGCAATCTTCACGAAAACAGCTTTTGTAATCAGGAATGGGAATGACGCGGTCTTTCAGCGTATATGTTGTGGAGTATGCAAACACATGGCCCCACCCATATTCCTCCTCATATTCAAACGGTTCCCAAGGGCTGTCGTCAATACTGATTCGGACATCAACCTCCCGATTCCTGAAATCCCTTTCATATACGCGGAACATCTCCTGATACATGGCAATCGTATTGTCAATGCGCAGTTGATCAACCGCAACCAAAAGATTCTGATTGTTCGCGCTGTAAAGGATCTCTCCATCTTTGCTGTAAATATGAATGAAGCGCTCTGGTATATGATTCCTGATATGACGCTTATATATTTCAAAGGGAATCTCACGCTTTCTGAGTTCTTCGGCAAGTGTGATGCGGGTCTCCCGATGCTGGGCAACGATCATGACCGTATAATCCGCACACCTGTCCTTGCACTCATCCGGGGAAATCACGGGGATTCCTTCCACCTCCGGCTTCTTCACTACGGACCGGCAAAAAAATGCGACATTCTCTTTCCCGATTTTTTTCATGACCTCTACCGCATATGCCCCGGCTCCGACCAAGATATACTTCTTCACTTTTTTCTCCCCCATAAATGATATCTTCTAAGGAAATAATCTCACAGTCCCAAAATGCTCTCCATGTTTCTTGTATCTGATCAAAGCAGGTGACAGCCGTCACAACAACTGCGTCCACTGTGATGCCAGAAGCGGCTTCCGGGACAAGAACAGGGATATCCTCCACATCGATCTGGTCCGCGTTTTTATCAAGGATACATTTCACCTTCACACTGGATCCGTTTAGTTCCTGATAGAGAAGTTCTCCTAGTTCGCGAAATCCATAAATTGCAATCTCTTTTTGTCCGCGTTTCAGAAAATAGCGTTCGGCACATTCTCCTTTTTGGAGTCTCTGGTTCCATCTGCACAGAAGCGAATAAAAACGTTCCTTTTTCTCGTGTTCCAGAATGACACTCCGCAGATCCGATTCACATGCCGCATAGCCTGCCGCTTGCTGCGGCACCCGCTCCAGGGTTTCCGCCTCTCGTAGAAATCTGATGAAAGTATCCGTCATGTTCGAGAGGCTATAATTCGCAATGACAAACCGGCTGTGTGTTTCCAGCATGGTTTCTTTTTCGGCCTCCGTCATCTTTTCGATGTGTTGAATGCACGCATACAGTTCCTCCGGGTCCTTCGGTGAAAAACGAAGCTGTTTGTCCGTCACGATGTCTCTTTCGGATTCGATATCCGAAACAATCACAGGACGTCCGTATTGAAAGGCTTCCAAGACAACATTGGGCGTACCTTCGGCCAGGGACGGCAAAACCACCAAATCCGCCCAAGCATATTCAGCCTCCATATCTTTTCGATAGCCTATAAGGGCAATCCGGTGGCTCAAGTCCTGTTCCTGAATTCTGGCTTTCATTTTTGCCGCATATTTTTTATATTGCGTCTCCCCTACAAACCGTATTTCAAACGCTCTATCTTTGTGTTGGAACGCCATATCCAATACAAGCATGAGATTTTTGATCGGGTCGATCCGGCAGGGTACGAGGATATTCCGGATCTGCTTTGGATGCCTGTACGGGATTCTTTCCCGAGGTTCTTTTCCATTCAGCACAACCCGTATGTTTCTTCCGAAAACCTTTTCCATTCTTTTCGCGGCGCACATGGAATTAGCGGTCAAAATATCGCTCTGTACAACAGACGAACGGAAGGATGCGTCTTCACAGATCTGCTGAGCATCCAGTCTTTCTGAATAGACGGTTGGAATTCCCAGCTCTTTGAAAAATGGGATCAATGGCACATAAATATTTTGAAAAATCAATACAGTGCTATAATTCCTTCCAGTGTGCGCACGGACAAAATCGCGCAGAGCTTCCCTTTCCCCATACACAGATTTTCCATGAAGGGACAGCTCAAAAAAAGTCACATGGCGCAATTGACGGATATCCTCTTCCAGCAACGGATCCTGGTCTCTTCTCAACGAATTCGCAATATAAACATCTGTCAAGCGCCCCTGCGCATCCAACGCATGGATAATATGTCTGAGCTGCGCCTGCGCTCCGCCGAGCGTGTACTCGTAAGCCAAAACCAAAATCCTGCTCTCCATGCGCTCAAACTCCCTTGCCTGCCGTCAAATCAAAGACCCCAAATAGCGGTCATATTTTGACGGAATGATATGGTTCAGGCCGGACCATGTCTGGAATGTTATCTCGCCAAACAGAATCCGTCCATCTGGCATAATATACCAGTCCACACGTACATGTTCAAAATCCTTGCACAGAACCCTGGTTAATTCAAGCATCTGTTCCAGCTCCGCGGGCTTTGGTGCCGGATAAACATCCAGCGGATAGCCATAGGAAAACGGCTGCCTGTTCCAGTCCGTATCATAAAAAGTTGCGGTACATCCTGGGCGGTGACTCCCCTTTATGCACCAGACATACTTTGGTTCACCATGAAAGCAATAGATGTTGTAGTCATACAATGTTTCCGCAAGACCATCCAGATATTCCTCCGCAATGATGCGCGGTTTGATTTCCCCGTAATGCATTTCAAATGAGTTAAACCTGTAATCCGACGCCATCCAATAATCCAATTGTTCCATGATTTGGGGGAGGTTCATTTTCCGCTTGTCAGGGACGAGGATATTTCGTCCGCTTCCGTTGTTCGCTTTTAATACGAATTTATCTGGCAGCGCATCGAAGTCGATTTCCTCCGGCCTCTCCCATACGCCAAAATGCTTCGTCAAATGAGACTCCCCAATTTTTTCAGCAACCCATGTGCGGGCAAGGCTTTTATCCGCCAGCATACCCCGTCGGCTGTCCTGAAGGTTCAGCTTTTCCCAGTTGATTTTCTCGTTGTAGGTCTGCGGATTCTCCCAGTTCATCGGTCTTCCGAACATTTCCTCAAACAGGGCATCAATGGCGTCCTTGTACTCTTCCGGACGAAGCGTTGCATGATAATCGAGGCACCTATTTGGAAAGTAGCATAGAATATCCGATTCTTTTATGCCCAATCCTGTCAGCTGTTTTTTTAACTGATAGCGAATGAACGGGTCTGCAACGCTGATGACATAACACATATTGACTTCCGCAAGACATACCGGTTTTCTCACTGGAATACCGTAAATATTCAGACCATCCAGTTCCTCTTTGTTATCAAAGAAAAATTGAATATCGCGTTCGTGGTCGATCAAGGCACCAGCCAATTCCCGTCCTTGTATACCCGCTCCGACGATGACACATGGTCTTCCTGTTGTTTTTTCCAGAATTTGTTTCAAAGATTCTTTAAACAATTTCCTCATTCTCCTTTTTGAATTGTACAAAACGGATATCCGAATATCCATGATTTCGTAATTTACGAACTGCTTCATCATGGAATTTTTTGCTCAAGCCCAACAATACCTGCACATTCTCAGGGGTGACGCGGCTGTTATCGATCTCGCAAACGGGTACCCCTTCTATTTCTGATGGATTACCAGAAAGATTCGATACAAGAAACGACAAAACCTCCACTTGATTCTGCCTGCATAATTTCAGCGCCTCTCTGCCAAGCTTGCCGGCCCCATAAATCACCGCTGTCTTATCTGAATCAATCAGTGGAGCGGCAGGCGTCTGTGGGGTTCTTTTCAGGTCTTCAAGAACATGTTTCCATTTCTCAAGGATATGTGCATTCTGATAAGACTGCATATATTCGTGTTCATCCGCCTGAACCTTGCTGTGATAATCAGGATGTTCCAACATATAATTCATCGCATCCCGAAAGAAAAACGTAGAACCATCGTCATCACTTTCCCGGTCTTCTACAAGTATTCCGCGAGGACAAGTAAGAACTCCCCTGATCGGATTCTCATAGTCCGACCGGCCACTCAACAGCTCTCTGGGGCCGCCAACACAATCGACAGCAACAACCGGTATCCGCAGACACATCGCCTCCAGAATTGCATTGGGCAGGCCCTCATAATGGGAAGTCATTGCATACATGTAAGCCTTAGCAAGATAGGGAAACGGATTTTTACAATATGGGATTAATTCAACATCCCCATCTATTCCCAAGCGATTGATTTCTTCGCGTATGGATGCCTCTTCTTCTCCGCCTCCAATCAGGATCAATTTCACATCATCCCGTAGCGTCCTTAATCCCGCAAATTGCCGGAGCAAACGGATCTGGTTTTTCTGCCTGTCAAACCTTCCGATGCTGACGATCCGCTTTCTGCCGTCCTCTTGCACATCCGTTGATTCCTGCGCCGCCTGCTGAACGATATCCTGCTGGATGAAGTTATATATTGTGACAATTTTCGCCGCATCAACGCCAAACTTTTGGACCATCTCATATTTCACACCCTCTGACACGGCGACGACCGCATCTGCATCGTTGAAATATCGCTTCATCGCGTACATATAAGAATCCTGCGGCGGGTCAAAATACGAAAGTGAACAGCGCGCAGATACAATCACATAATCATCCTTTTTTGTTCGTATGTTTATGTAATTCATATCATCCAGAAAGCTGATCGAATAACGGATATTATACTTTTCTTTGGCCTTTGCCACGTTTTCCTCACGATATTCCGTTTTACCATCCGGCTCTACATCGACAATCTCTCCTTCATAATCGTAAATGATGTATTCAGTATCTGCCAAAAACAAGTACACATGATAATACGCTGATAAATAAATAGACAAAAGGCCTGCGATTCGTTCTGCACCGCCACCCCATAATGACCAGACAAGTATTGCAAGATTCTCCTTTTCTTCCAACAAATTCATCTCCTATCTTTGGCAAAATGCCTATTCATAGTATTCCTTAAAAATTGCACTCTTCGATATCTGGATATTACCTTGGAAGAAAAAGCAATTCTTCAAATATACTTCAGCTGCGTCCTATCGCAGTTTTGCAACTTTTTCGGTTAATATAGCCGCTGCTATTTTCTAAAGATGAGTTCGATTCTCTGCATACCATCTGGCAAAGTGTCCAAGGCCGTCATCTAATGTAATTCTTGGGCAAAGTCCGAAATCATCCTGCAAATCCTGAATGCCCGCATATGTCAGCTCCACATCCCCCGGCTGCGCGTCAATATAATCAATATATTCATCAAGGTGCATTTTCGCAGAAAGAATCCCTTCTTTTTTCAATGCTTTTTCCAGTGTATAAACAAATGTCATTACGTCAACTGGATGGTTATTCCCAATATTATATATTTTATGACATACTCCATTTTCGTCAGGGGATGGCGTCTTTGTCATCATCTTTTCAATTGCATCTGTCACATCGCTGATATATGTGAAATCCCGTTTATTCTGGCCATTGTTATACAGTGTAATCTTTTTTCCTGCTGCCAATTTATCTGTAAAGCTGAAATATGCCATATCCGGACG
>CAMWQV010000085.1 GCA_947176425.1 uncultured Clostridia bacterium | reverse complement strand
AATCCTCAAAATGAAAAAGGGCGCTGACTGTTTGGCTGTAAAAACCAACAAATCAGCGCCCAAAAGTTTGGCTATATTTTTTCCTGGAACTGCTCGGACTCTGGCGCCCTTTTTGACTGCAGCGGGGTTCAAAAAGGGCGCTAACCGTTGAAATCGTGAAATTCAACAAATCAGCGCCCGAAAGTTTGGTTAAATTTTTTCTTAGAAGCACTCGAACATCAGCGCCCTTTTGTCCCAAATCGGGCTTTCAAAAAGGGCGCTGCCCAATGTTAGCCCCCCAATTTCCTCAAATCAGTGGTTCGAATCACTCACGCCGCCTCAAAAAGAGATCTTGCATCTATGGAAAACTTATAGAATTTTAGGGGTGTCAAAACTCTGGAAAGTGTTGTCCCGCAGGCGTTTCCGCCTGCGGGATCTATACTGTTGGGATATTATGTAATACCAGAAAACTATAGATCCCGCCTTCTCACATACCACAACGCTCCTTCGCTACTGCAATGGGACGCCGTGTCACCGAACTTCGCTTGCAGTTAAGCCAAGGACAGCAACAAACGAGGCAGTTCATCTATTGTAACCCAAATAGGAAGCATTTTGTGTTTTTCAGTCCAATAAGACTCACGCATATTCAAAATTCGTTTTAGCAAATAACATGTATCCTCCCAGATGGCTTTAGGGGACGTTGCCGCCTTTAAGGCTGGATCTTCTGTGGATAAATAATAGCAACAGACACTCTCATAGATGTCTCGAACAATTGGGTCAATTGTCAGCAACAGGTAATGATCTGGCTGATCTCCACCAGACCGATTCCCCATCTGCCGCAGAATACGGCGGAAATTGTAATCATCTGCAGAAAAACCAACAAATACACAATTATCACGATTCAAGTAGTAAGATTGGATACTGTTCTGCCAATTGTAAACACCGTATCGTTCCGTATCATAATAGCTATCTTCCGATAAAATTAACTGTCTGGACTGCTGAAAGTCATCGCTTGACCGTGGGATGCAGCCATGTACATGGAAAATCTGAATGATGCCTCCGCCGGTGCGCCCAGTCCAAGCCTCTGTATGAGATGCAATTTTGTCCTTTGATACGCCGAATACTCCGCTCAAGTACTCTTCCAACAACATATCATAATTATATGTGATGGCTCTCCGAAACCCTCCTGGTTTGCGCAACAGATTGGCTACAGCACATAGGGTATTGTCCTGCGCGATATCCTGCAGGACTTCTTCCCTATATTTCAAATTCGCCAGACGCTGACATAGAGAGGGTGGGCTAGGAATAAGCGTTTTTAACTTTTCCTGGTCAAGATTGCTCCATACAGGTTCTGCCATATGACCGGGAAATGCCAGAGCATGGAATTCTTCAATTTGGGGCCTGATGCCACTTAAATCGGACGGGAGTTCTTCCGGGTGTCTGATATAATACTGCGCCAGATAAGTAGATCCTCTCAAAAAGGCCTCTGGTGTTTTACTTTTGTCGATAATTGGCAAAATAACGCCCTTTAGCTTTTCTTCTGTAGTTTGCGGCGAGTTTGCGCCATTATTCAGCATCTGCCAAACATATTGTGCAGCTTCTAATACGTTAACCCCGTCAAGTATAGTTAGATCCCCATTGATTAAAGCACGCTCTAAACGGTTCGCTTGATGATCCTTTACCATACCGACCTCCCCCGATGGGGATTTATGTAACGAGGCATAGTCCTGATGGCGAAACGTATATCCTGACATTTTCGAAATAAGACCTGTCCAATTCGGCATTCCCATTGGTATGCTGATGCCAGCACCCAGTACCAGAGTCATCCCACTTTTTTCTGTTTCTGCGCTGAGAATTTTTTTTACCGTGTTTATCCGTTCTTCGCGCTTTTCAAACAGATCTCCCAACAACTCCTGGGCCTTTGGAATATCAAGTTGGCAGCGACATTTCCATGGCTGGGACCTGGGACCGCAGGTATACTTCTCATCTTCATAGTTTATCCATTTACATTGTGCAGCCATTTTCAATTCCCCCCTGTTCTCTGCCAATCATCGCTAGTGCGCGGAACATATTGACCTCGCTGTCCTCGTCGTCGGTCAAGGCCCATACACGTATTTTTTGAAACGCGCATTGATATTTCCTCATTTTGGCACACTGCTCGTCTGATGCCAGATAACTATCCCGGCACATTTCTAAGTATTTCACCAGCGGTTCTGCAATCCAGTGCCTATCTACATTGTCCTCATATATCTGGAGAAATGTCTGGATACGCTTAATCAGTGAGGCTGTATTGATTCGATTCTTCGGCAGACCATGCTGTTTCAGATTGTTCAAAGCATCTCCTAACGTGATCTGCGCATTCATTGTCAATCCCTTTAGATCCGGCGTCAGACAATTTCCGAAACATAGATTCAAAATAACCGGTATGCGGAATAATTGCAAATCAGAGTATATATCCAAATGTTCATCCAAATCCCAATTTTCGTAAGTAAATGCAAGAATATAGTCTGTCAGATCTATATCCAATCGGACGCATGCCTCTATGTCGGCGAAGGCCTCGCTAAAGCAGGTCAGCACCACGTTGGCTACAATTGTACTTACATTATTTTTTCGGAGTTCATTCAAAGACTCATACGTTTTATCAGCACCACATGCTGCCTCTATATCGGAGCCATCCGGTGTCATTAAAAATTGGCTTAGGATTCGAGGGATCCATCTTTCCAAATTTTGGTCGGCATAAGGGGAGGATCCCGAAGATTCTTTCCCGTTCATCTTTCTCGTAAACTCGTTGTGGTACCAGCAGACCATCTGCAAATCTACAGTCAGGAATCTATCCCCCGGTTCAAATAACTGATCGCATTTCTTATAAAACGTTTTGACAGTCTCTAGTTGACTGATGTAAAGCTTGTTCGTAAATGGATTAAAGGTGCGGGCCATCATGTCAGCGTAATCCTCATAACAGGAAAACATGGAGGAGAGCTTACCAATCAGCCACGACTGTAACTCAGCTGTCATATAATTTGGTTCCAACCAGGAATCCTTCTCCCGTTCAAACGCCTCTTTCAGCTCGCTATCGATTTCTTCAGCAATGTCCATACATAATGATTTCCAACATTCTAAATAGATTTCCTCTATCGCCTGATATTTCTTCGTATCTGTAACATACAGTCCTTCCCGCATGTAATCCTGCACGAGTCCCTGATAAGCATCCTGCTGAAACAAAACTGTAGCCAAAATAGTTGCATAATAGCGCGAAAGAAAGGAGAAAATATAGGAAATCCGTTCAGCCCGTTTCCGATTTCCACAAAAGTGCATACACTCGTGCGTCATGCGGAAAACAGAGCCGCTGCAATCAAAGAGGCTCATCTCTGACATTTGGCTGATAAGAGGTAGGTTCTCGTTTACAAAGCCGTTCTCTATAGAAGGCGATAGAAAATGGAAGATATTAGTAGTCTCTGTACGGTCACAGCCACCGCTTCTAACCAAAAAATTGTAGTGGGCATTACCGATACCCGCAGTATCCATAATATCTCGGGCAAACGCGTTCAGCCATTGGTTATACGCGATCAGCAACATAGTAGCAGAACTGACCGAAGGATGGTTATATCGCTCGATCTCCATAAAAAAACAATCCGAACGAGAAAGGTCGGCTAGAAAGCTCCCTACTTGGCTAATAAAATTTTCCAGAGCCGTCTCAACATATTCCCACGGTTTTTTTCTATCGTTTTTAATATCCGCAATGCAAATATTCAAGCAGTCGGTCAAGGCAGAGATCCAGGATGTCATAATCCGCCTCAGGCTTTTATTGTGCTTTTCCTCAAAAAAATTTTTGATCGATGTCATACACTCATACAGTGCGCTGAGTTGGCGCATATGGCGGTTGTTTGTCTCAATCAGTTCTCCATATTCCGCCAGAGCCGATTCCATCTCTCGGAGAGCCCTTTTTTCTTCGGACAGATTTTCCGATAGATCCAGCCGCTTATTAGAAATGCTGGGAATAGGATTTTGCAGAACAGATTCTGTATTGACAACCAGATTGGCAATGGCTGGATCGCCGCTTTTTTGTTTGGGCATCAACATTCGAATTAGTTTGCCCGCTCCTTGGCCAGTCTTAGACACCAGTAGGCAATCGGAAGAACCGGAAGCCTGGTAAACATCGGCAGCCTTCCCCACCACACGTGCCAGATATTCCATGGATACACCTGGCTGCAGATTCGCATGTACAGCGAGCTGCACACTGCTGTTAATCTTAACGCTTTTAGCACAGGCCACATGATAGGCCGGCATCAAATAGTCTGTGGACAGAACTGGCACTTCTTTTCCGGTAGAGTCCTTCCAAATGGCACTATGAAGACAGCGCATAAGTTCCAATGAAACGTCCCAGTCTTTTTCTGCCAGAAGGATACAGTAGTCCGAATATCCGATGCTGGGCAGAATGCAACAGTGGGCATTTTCCAGTTTACTTGGACTCAACTCACAGCTACTGATTACCTCAGACAACTGTATCAACAGTTCATCACAATAGTCCCTCGGAAACTCGCCCTTGAATGCATCTGTTAAGTTAACTAAAATAATGCTAATACACGGGAAGTCATCAAACAGTCCCCTAGTTGGTTGATTCTGAGAGTAATCCAACTGATTTGTTTGCCAACTTTCGTAATACAATCCCGTTTTCCCTAGTTTCTCACGAATATGCTTTGCCGGGAAAATAAGTTTGATTGGATAACTACTGATAGAATCATCGCCATGCGCTGGGATTACCCTGCACTTTGAAATACTGGGAGCCGAGTTCCGAGGGGAATACGAAAGCCAATTTGAAACAGGTTTTATCGTTAAGCGGTCATAGTACCCCATAATATAGTTATTTCCGTTCTGATGCTGACCGAGCGCGTTCTTTTCTAATTGAATCAGTAAACCGCATGGATTCTTTTTCTTTGCCATATGCTCTGCTCTCCTTAATTTCTCCCGAGTTCTCCGCCAGCCTTGCAAGCCTCAACATTGGAGAAAGCAAGCCCTAGTGCGTTCAAAAAATCGCACAGAGCTTGCTAATATCCATAATATCACACCGTCAAAATGCTGGGGATATTAAAAATTTTTATCAGTACTTATCCTGCTGGAAGCGCGACCATAAGGCGCAGATTGGTTAAGAGCAATATGCGGACCACACAAATCATTAATTGGAGCCTTAATGCCCGTCTTAGGCGATAAGCTGGTTCGGACGTGCCTTTGCATTCCGTAGAAGGAAGTCTTACCGCCCGATTTAAGAATATTTTTCCTTATTGCCATAACCAATACACCTCTCAGAATGTCTTTTCAAGCCCATTCTATGCGCCGACCTACAGTAATGTACCTATAAGATGGCGCTTAATCCTTTCCTAAATAATTAATAGGCCACAGCTAGCAATGCTGTACAACCTAACCTAACCTAAATGTATTATAACACATTTTCTGAAGAAAGCAATTGACAGATTGTACAAAATTCGATTCATTCGCTAATTTTCTATTTTGATGAAATAATATCCGCTATCTGCATTACAAAATTGCCATAATTGGGCATCTGACCCATTCCACCTGTAGAGATGAACATTCGCGTCGCTTTGACCATTACCACCCGCCACATCAATGTCTTTTTGAGAATTGATATTTCGAATACTATACCAGTCAGAATTTACTTTTATAATCTTAGAACATCTGCGCAAAAGTGTCATTAACAGTCCAGTTTTGAATATTAGTTCCATTATCTGTTCCTGGATGTCAAACAACCCATCAACTATGGATCTTGATTTGTCTGAAACTCCATCTCAGATACTTACTCTAGCTGTAGCGGCGGCCGTCAGGATAGAGAATAAGGTTGGTTTTCATTGCGCTAATCAGAGTGACGTTTTTCCCCAGCCTTGTCCCACAAGGCTTTACACATGTACCAGCTATCCATTTCGAGGATAACGCGGGCATCTGTTTTCTGCATATTGTCCAGAAGCTGAAACTCCATTTCTATTGCTCCGCTTCCCTTACTTTGTCCAGAATCGCCACATGATGCGACCACGGAATTTGTGCAGACACTGTCTGCACAAATTGGCGGTCAGGGTACGTCAGTGCAAATTTTGCCATATACTTTAGATTGCGGACAGAGTATCCTTTTGTATTGGGAAACGCAAGCTTGATATCTTTTGCAAGATTTTCAATAAATTTGTTTCCCCATACTTTGTGGGCGTTGATTACCTCTCCGATGGCATGATAGAGCAGAATCAGTTCCTGATTCACACTGACAGCCGCGTTATATTGGGCCGCTCGAATCTCGGATTTGATTTGTTCGACTGTTTCCAGATAGTCATTTGAATTCATCAGCATCAGGGTTCCCTCATTTTAAGACGCAGCAGCAATCCTTGGCACCCCTTCTCAATATCCAGCCAAGCAGTATCGAAATCGTCGGTGTACCACGGGTCCGCGATATCTCTGGGATGATCGGTGAAGTCCAGGAGCAGATGCATCTTTTGTTTTGGATCGCCGCCACAAATACGGCGCATATTGCGAAGATTGCCATAGTCCATCCCGATCAACAGGTCGTAAACATCGTAATCGCCTTTCTGAAGCTGGCGGGAGGTTTTGCCTTTGCAGCTGATCCCATGCTCGGCCAGCTTTTGCTTGGCTGGGGGATAAACTGGCCCACCCGCACGACTGGTTCCGGCTGACTCGATCAGGAACTGTTCTGACAGACCGGCTTTCTTCACCAGATCCTTCATCACAAACTCCGCCATCGGGCTGCGGCAAATGTTTCCCAGACACACAAAAAGTATCTTCGTCATAATTCATGTTCTCCGAAGTGGTGTTTTCTCTATCAGTATAACACACTTCGTCATCTGTGTCGAGAGTCATTTCTAAGTGTACGGCGGATTCGATTTGGCGCAGCAGCTCTAATTTGGACCATCCAAACTTCTGGGCAACGCGGATATACCAGCTCTTATCTTGCAAAGACAGTTCCGCTTCCATGATAACCACATTTTGTGTCCAGCCGATCTGCATGGCCTGCTGCAAAATCTCAGGGGTATTTTCATAGGAACGGTAAAACTCCCGCATCCGCCGCAGATTCCTGGAGGAGTAACCAGATGCTTCAGGATAACGGTCTGCCAGATAACCTGCCGCCGCAACAGCGGCTCCTTTTTCTTTTCTGGCGCTGACAAGTCTCCCTATCTCGCAATATAATTCCATCTGAGATACTTTGGTATCAACTGCTGAACTCAGAGCAGAGAACAATTCACTATAATCAACCTTTTTCCGAATATTCATTGGCTTCTCCTTTCCGGTGCTGTACGCCTGACTGTGTCGCGGCACAAAGGAAAGCGCGGCATGGCCGCCGCGTTTTCCTTTGCGCTGGGACTTCCTGTTATTCTGTGATGGTTTGTTCGATTTCTGTTCCACCTCGCAGATATACGATGATTTTCTCCGATGACATAACCTTCACGGTATCTACTAACTGCCGGA
>CAMWQV010000084.1 GCA_947176425.1 uncultured Clostridia bacterium | reverse complement strand
GCAAAATATATATTCCTCCTATTTTTATCGACCTTATTTGAATATTTTTTAATAGTTTTGAAAACTTTCTTTTACAGCCGCAGCGCATGAAGAGGAGCCGCCGGTTCTCTCCCAACAACTCCCCTTCTGTCTTGATCTGCTTAGAGGTTATTCCTTGTGCCGGTAAATGGATTTATTCAATGCGAATATCTTTGACGAAAATTCTCCTGGCTGCATCTCTGCCAGCGTTTCCCGATAGATCTGCATTCTGCTGTCGATCAAATCGATCATGTAAAGCAGCTCGCTCTCTGCGCATACGGGGCGAATCGCCGCGCCGAACTCTGGTTCTCCGTGGTGGCTGAGGATCATGTGCTGAAGAAGCACGGATTTTTCTTCTGGGATGCCCAACTCCAAAGCCGCTTGAGCTATTGCCTGTGCGCCCATTGCCAGATGCCCCAGCAGTTTCCCCTTCAAAGAATAGTCGGATACGAGCCCCAGCGGAGACAGCGAAAACTCTTCACATTTTGCCCAGTCGTGGAGCATGGTTCCCGTAATCAGCAGGTCTTTATCTACAATGTCTCCATACATTTCCGCCATCTTACCGGCGATCCGAACCATGCTGACTGTATGCATCATCAGTCCGCCGATAAAAGCATGATGAATACTCTTGCCTCCAGGCAGCATCTTAAACTGTTCCCCGTACTTTCCCATCATCCATTGAATGACCTTGCGGTAATCCTCATCCGCTATGGTTTCCGTTATATCGGTCAATTCTTTCCAGGCTGCCTGCCTGTCAATAGGTGCGGCGGGAACCAGTGCAGACAGATCGTAGCAGCCGTTGTCGCGGTCTTCTGTAAGCCGGATTTTGTCAATGATGAGCTGGGGTGTTCCCTTATAATCGGACACTGTTCCCCTGATCTTCACAACAGAGCCTTCGTTTGAAGACGAAATAGGACCGCTGTAGTCCCAGGCCCTTGCCTCAATCGATCCGGTCTTATCCATAAGCGCTGTACTCAAGTAGGGCTTTCCAGCGGAGGACTTTCTGATAACAGTATTCTTGAGGATGTAAAAGCCTTCGATAGTGTTTCCGCTTACCAGCGATGAGATTGCTTTATTGTATTCCATTTTTTTGTACTCCTTTATTTTTTAGAAATCCTCAGGCATTTTCTTGAAATTGCGGTTGTATGGAGAAATTTTTATGTTAGTTATCTGTTTTCTTCGTCTGAATCTGGATGGTGTTCTTTGAAGACACGAACTTGATTTTGCTACTTTGGGACAGATAGGGCGTTTCTAGGGGTCCTGTACGAGAATATTTGATTTCATAATACTGCCTCCTCTATGTTTGCTGTTATTTTCGCTTTGTCTCTTTGCCGCTTTCTTTCAATCTGCCGGTCTAACTCCTTGACTTTTTCAAAATTTCCGACCTTTTCTTCGATCTGTCTGACTCTGCGCAGTGCGTCCAGAACGGCAGTATTTTTCTGATACAAAAGATGTTTGCTGCTTTCGTCTGTGACAAAAGCTTGGGAACATGGAACGGCAAACACGCTCTCCAGTTCATCTTCTTTTTGTGGATTCACTTGCTTCACTGTCCTTCCCTACTTATGCCATAATAGCATTTCTGCTGTCCTGTTTTCCGGACAACAACTGATTCTGATCTGTTTGCAGCATAATCTGCTGCCGTTCTTTGATTCTCCGCTCTGCGACTTCAAACCAATGCGCATCCAGTTCCATTCCTACGAAATTCCGGTTTGTATTGAGACAAGCCACTCCGGTTGATCCGCTGCCCATGCAGTTATCCAGGACAACATTCCCTTCATCTGTATATGTACGAATCAGATATTCCAGCAATGCGACCGGTTTTTGCGTGGGATGCAGATTGCACGTCAGGCAGTCTCGCTGGAATTTCAGGAGCTGCGTCGGGTATCTCAGACCGGTATCGTTATATTCCCTCACAGTCTTTCCTTGCTGATCTACCAGCCGTCCCAGCCTGCCGTCTTTGACCTTATTGGACCGGCGGGGGCCGCTGTAAACAGACATTTGAGGATGATAAACAGGCTGTTTGCGGTAGAAAACACTGATGGTCTCGATGGTTTTACCTGCGCGTTTCTTTACCTGCGCAATGTTTGTCAGCCGCTCTTTCTCCCAGTACCAGTCATATTTGTATGCGCTTAGGTTGCTGGTCCGCAGCAGGGATGAGAACGGTTCTTGTCCAAACAGCAAAACTGCGGCATTTTCTTTACAAATTCGATTGTATTGCTGCCACAGAGCGTCAAACGGGATTTTTACATCCCATCCACATTTTGTTGCCCCATACGGCAGGTCACACAAGATTAAATCTATGCTCTTGTCCGGCAATTCTGCCATTAACTCCAAGCAGTTGCCGCAATTAAGCGTAACTATAAAATTCCACCCGCTTTCTGTATTTCAGATGCCTTGTATAATATGCACTTCAATATAAAAATATCTAACTTTGCAGGTGATTTTTGAAATATTTTTGCCAAGTCCAGCGATTCTGTGACTTCAGCAAAACAAAAACTGCGGACCAGGAGACTATCCCGATCCGCAGTTCGTATCAGATGATAAGATCATCAGCAGAAAACATGACTCCCTCGTAGGCAGAAAGAACTTCCTCATCGGAAATCAGCTCATCTGCATCAGCCAACTCGCCGTAAGAGGGGCTGCGGTTTTCTTCCCTGTCCAGCCGCTCCGTCAGGTACGCCTGCTTCAGAGCCAGCATCTGCTCCCGTGTCAATTCTTTTACCGTCATAATAATGTACCCCTTTCTTGTTGTTCCTGTTAATGAGCGAAGCTGTTAAGCGTCCTCCCGCCTGCAAATCTCGGCGATGGCCTTTTCGAGACCGCATTTGAGCCGGGGGTTCCCGATTACTTCCGCTGCTGTGTAGCCAAGCGCATCCAGCGTGTCTTCGGTATCTCTGGTGTAGCCGTACTCATGATCATCGAGTTCGTAAAGGAACATTTCGTAAATAAAATTCTCTCCGGTTTTGTCTTCTGCAATAGCCGCTGCCAGCTCTCTGTTATGCCTTTGTGTCATGCTCTTATACGCCAGAATGTCTTTTTTCAAGATATAGGCTCCCGCAAAAAGACTCGATACCTGAGCAAGATCACTGTCTTTCTTTGCATTGAGTCCCCATTCTGTCATCATTTCCTCAAACTGCCTGTTGTTGTACGCAAAACCCAGCGGGAAATTGTTTATTTCCTGCTGCTGCCGTTCTCTTAATTCTTTGTAGCCTTCCATATTTATTCCTCCCTGTTCCGGCTGCCCTCAATCCACTCTTCTTGGGTGATACCAAGGGCCTTACAGATTTTCTCACTATAGTGGTAAACGTAGTCAAGCGGGTGCCAAATAAGTCCAAGAACAAACCCGCTGTCCGGCTCGCTGCTGCGCCAGCCGCCGATGTCATCCCCGTAGTAGTCATCCGAGCTGGCCCCGCGATCCTGGAGTACGATCTTGTCGCCGAAGTTGACAATGTACTCCCCGTTGATGTAGACTTTGACCTCTCCCTGCGTGGCACTCATTCTGATGCGTTTCGTTGTAATGTTGAGGCTTTGAATGACGCTCATGATCCGCTGTGCCTCTTGCCAAGAGCCAAAATACCGTGTTTTGAACTGCATTTTCTTAGTATCGCCCTTAGTGTCATCGGGACGCTTCTCCGCACGGATGCGCCGACCAGAGGTAACGCGAAGCCCTCCTCCGTGTTTGTGGGAACTGACCGTAACTGGGAACCAAAGGCTTCCGTTTGAGGTGAGATACTGCTTTTCAGCCTCGTTGGACATGGAAGGCTGTTCTTGTACTAACTCTTTTTCCGCCATTGTTGTACCCTTTCCTTTCTATCCTTTTCTGCTGATTTTTCTCTGTGTTCTTTTCATCGCTGGTTGACTTCATTCCTTTGAACTTATTGAAATTCCGGCTTGATATATATCGCCATAGAACAGTCGGGTTCCCCATCGAAAGCGTTACCGCACGAAGAACATGGTGTGTCCCCTCTCTGCTCGCAGACTTCCCTTGGAGAGCAGCAGTCAAGCAGTTTCCAGAGCTTGCCATTCTCGTCTTCATAAACATATCGGCCCCAACTATCGGTGCCGAGGTAACGCAGATGAAGTGTTTTTGTCTGCGCAGTTACAAGCTCGTAGGAATCGGCATCGTACCGCGTGAGGTGTCTTTCGTAGTCGATGTACCCCCACGCATCCCGGTCAATTTCCTCACAGTAGGTCTTGCGGTCGAAGTTGTGAATGCCAATAATCTTGTTCCCGTCGGGTTTCGGGAACGTACCCGGTGCGACCGGACGTTGTGTACTGTAATATCGCATAGTTGCTCCTTATATAATTAAGATTTGCAGATCATTTGTAAGTGTATCTGCATGGTACACTCCACATTGATTTCACGCCGTTAAACTTTAACTGTCCTTTTACTCAAAGTCCGAAGATATTTTTCGATATTGCCGGCAGGCACAGACTTGCGGCTCGTCTTTCTTGCCTCAAGCAGCCGCTCTAATGGCACTGCATCCGAAAATACAGGTCTTTCCAGTTTAATCGGTCCATAATGGTACAAGATCCACACACGATTTTCTTCAATCTCAGAACGAGGAAAGACAGCCGTTTTTTCATTCTTAAATGTGACTTCGACCAAATCAGGACAAAGTGCGTGTCTTTGCACATCCATCCAGTATTCCATGTAGTCAACAGGATAGAGATTGCCGAAGACGATGCCCTTTTCGATTCCGGTCAGTTCCACCACATAAGACAGCTTGCGTTCCCATTCCTGTTCAGCGTAATACCGAATAACGCCATATGCCCATGAATCCTTCTGAAACGCCTCCCATTCTTTATGGCAGTTGGTTCCGCACGGACGGCTTATCCAGAACAGCGTCTTGTCATGCTTATCATCAGACAGCACATTTTTCCGGATTGTATTTTCGTCATACTGAAAATCCGACTGATAGTGCGTTGTATGCTGTTCCATAATGCACCGAAGAGCGTGCAGGATGTCAATGTTTTCAAATTTTTGTGCCATGTTTGCGTCCATCCTTTTCATGATTTTTGGTCCCTGTTATGGGGCTTTCTTTATATATCGATCCTTTTAACTCAGCCAATAAACAGTCTGATTCTTTGTATGCAGTTTTCCTCCAAATTATAAAAGACGGTCATGGAATCCCCATAACCGTCTCATGCTATTCGATCAAATTCCGGCTTTCACCATCCATATCATTTTTCGTTCTGTGGTTCCTAATACACCGGAGCAGGAACCTAATGCCGCCATAAATGCTCCATATCACAACAAGGATCGCTGCAGTTATCGCCCCGAAAACAATAAGTACCGCAACACAGAACAAAATAAAGATCAGCCACATGAATGCGGTTAGGTCCGAGCCGTCAACCATATAGCTTGCAGAAAACCCGTTGGAAATCACAGCATAAATCGCAGCTCCTGCCAAACAAAGGCCCACAAGAATAACTAATATAGACAGTATGATGGGAATACTGACAGGTTTAAAATTTTTGCGCATTGCTGCCTCCTATCCCGCATCTGCGGCCCTATTTCTCTTAGAAAATCTGAGACAGCAAATCTTCTGACAGCAGGCTCTTCAAATCGTTATTCGTCAGTTCCCAGCGGGCAAACATTCTATCTGCTGAAACCGGCTGATCCTCTTCCATAATCTCGACCAGCCTCTCATCTGTTACGATCTCAATCTCATTCGTCAGTGCAAATCCAGCGGCAGCAACAGACAAATGTCCGGTTGTGATGAAGAGGCAGGATTCAGCGAATAGTTCCTCTGCCCCCGCCTTGACGCCTTTCATTTCCTCAATCCCCACAAGATAGTCTCTAGGGACGAGCTGGCATTTCACCATGACCGGCTGCGAGTTCTTCCGGTAGAAGAAGTTGAGTCCGTAATCGTTTTTGGGTGCGTCAGACAGCGTGGACCCCCTCAGAGTCAGTCTCTGCCGGCATAATTCCACAAATTGTTCTTCATTTCCCTGAACGGATTCAATTACGTCCCCTATCGCCTCTTCAACGCTCTTTTTTTCCCGCTCCATTCTCTCCTGCTTTTCCAGTTCCTGGCGGCAGGGAGCAATGTCCACGCCTTGTTCCCGAAGCGTATGCACAAGAAAGATGATATCGTGAAGGCTTGTTGTTGTCATAACATAAGTTTTATGTCTGTCGTGGAGCCAGAGGCTGCATTCCTCCCAGACGACTTTATTAACTCGCCGGTTCTGCCGGCTGCCGTCCTCATTGGCAAATTTCCAGTGCGGAAGATTAATCTCAAAACAGTTGGAACCTGTATCTCGATAATACTTTGAGCCGGTGCGTCCCATTTTTCTGATTTTATATTTTGAAAAATCCGTAATGCCGAATGCTTTCCGCAGGCTTTTTTCTTTTGACCATTTTTGAATCGAAGAAATAATCGACCCAAAGATTGCTGTCAGCAGGACAAAGAAAAATATGATTAACAGAAACAACAGATACTGAAAAACATTGGATGGGATGACAGAAAGAAGGGCAATTGGTGTGATATCCGCAGTAAGCAGCTGGAGACGTTCTGCGAATAAAATGAAGTTTTCTATCATAGTAAACACCCCCATATATGATATATCTGTTTATATGCACGATACAGGAGAAATATCGCAAGATGAATCTGTGTATAAATGCAAAAAATACCCTCCCACAATGGAAGGGTATTATGCTGCGAACCGGCGGAACTGTGGTCACATGACAGCAACCGTAGCGTAGTGGTCCCCATCAGGACGCACATACGCACGCTCTGCGCCGGTACCCAGCCATGTTGGGCAGGACTCAGCGCAGTAGCAGTTCCAGCAACTGCCGTAACCGCCGCTGGTGTAGCAGCAGGCTTCGACAAGCTCAGGGGCCGCAGTGGGGGTAGCTTCGATCATTTTCTGTTTCATTTTTCATATCTCCTTTTTCGTTTAATTCCTTTTTGTTAATGTTATTATATAGTATGTAAACTCACAAAAAATATTATTATTTTCAAAGATTTTAATTTGATATTATTTTTCTTATAAGCATATTATAGAACGTAAAATGCAATAAGGAGAAATATATCATGATCTTTTCTGATAGAGCGGATTATTTTGTAGACATTTTCTCGGCGAATTCCTTTTGCCCAGAAAATGCCAGACAAGAATTAGAGCGAAAATACTCCCCTATTCTTGAAATTACAGAAAAATTTAATCGAAGAAGCGTAAGTTTTCAGTTAAGCAAAAAAGAGGCCCTGCATAGCTGGCTGAAATACAAGGAAGCCTTTTCAGCCGATCTCGTTAATGCCCTTTTAGATGATATGAGCGTAACTCCAGGGGATACGGTTATGGACCCATTTATGGGGTCTGGGACTACAGCTCTCGTATGCCAGATGCGGGGAGTGAACAGCATCGGTTATGATATCATGCCGATTTCCGGCATATCGATAGCCGCTAAAGCAAATGTCATGAAATATGATATCGAGGAAATCGAGCAAATGGTCCGTGAATTTTCCGGTTTGTCAATGGCTGAAAATTATTCTCATATAAGGCTCATCGGTAGAATGAGTGGGTAGTAAAAAGTGAACAAGCCCTTGGCAGGA
>CAMWQV010000083.1 GCA_947176425.1 uncultured Clostridia bacterium | reverse complement strand
CAATAACAACAACAATAATAATAACAACAATACCGGCAGTTCCGGCAGCGGCGTGACCATTTGGCCCGGCTTCGGCAGCGGCGTGACTCTCTGGCCAGGCTCCGGCAGCGGAACCCGCAATTCTAAAGTCCGTTTTCTCAACGCCGCCTATGGGTATCCCTCATTCCGCATTACGGTCGGAAACACCCGTGTAGTCAACTTGCTCAACTACGCCTCCGCCAGCAATTACAGCTGGTTCAGTGCGGGATATAGGACCGTTACTGTAGCCGGTACCGACGGATACATCTATATACAAAAGGCGATGCCCTTCCAGGCGAACGCGGCGTCAACGATTGCCATCATCAATACGGCCAGCGGTATGGACCTGCTGCAAATCACAGACAGCTGCTGTCCGCCCACCAACGGCTATTCCAGCTTCCGGATCGGCAATCTGGCCTATAACAGCGGACCGATGGACGTTCTGCTCAGTGACGGCCGGGTTGTCTATACCGACCTGCGCTTTAAGGAAGTGGCGGCATTCAAACGGATCCGGCCCGGTACCTATCAATTCTTCTATGCCGATACAAACCAGCTCCCTATGCCCGCCTGGCAGGATATCGAGACCCTGGATTCTGCATGGCTGGGTGTGTATCCGCCGGTGGAGACGTTTGGTTCTCTCTATCTGAACGTCACCAGCAACGCGATTTACAGCGTCTACATCCTTCAAAACGGAAGCAACCGGAACAATATTCAAAATCTGATCCTGACCGATCGATAACGCTGAAAACTGCCGTGCCTCTTTTTTGGGCGCGGCAGTTCCAGTTATTATTCGTCCGTATGCAGCGGGAAATAGCGGTCCAGGCTTACCGATGTACTGTTCAGGGAAAAATTGACCTGCCAGTTTTCAATCCCCATTTCTGCGCTGCGTGCCGCGATGTCCTTGATCGCGGGGTAGTAGTCCTGATACAGCTCTCGGAACTCCCCTATGTGGAATTCGGGATGGTCATGAATGTAAATGACCAGCAGCAGGGTGCGTTTGATATCGGGAAGGCTGTGGGCCAGTTTGGTAATGCGTTTCAGAAATCGTTCTGTATTGGGGGAGGAGGGCTTAGAGCCTATGCGCATATGTTCCGGAATATCCGGCAGAACCAACAGCGGCATTTTGATCGCTATACAGGCCTCGCCTACAATAAAATCCAGGTTGGATTTCCCGGATAAACGTGCCCGGCGTACACGGCTGCTGGAGGGCAGTATATCCGGGAATCCGTCGTTTTTCAGAAAGTATTCAACGTACCGGTTTGCGGCGGTCTGGTTGATCCCGATCCATTTTTTATTCGGTTCCTCCGGTTCGTTCAGGGAAACGGCCTCCACGGTATAGGGCGTTTTGCGGGGGTCCGGTTTTTCGCGCCGTGAAAGGAGACAGGGCCGCCCTGCGACATTGAGCTGTCCGATATTCCATGTGGTCGGGCAGTGGCACTCTATCGTCTGTCCGTTCAATGCGATGAGCATATCGAAACGGTTTTTTCTCTCCACAATGACCCCTTCCTCCAGGGGTACAGAAAACATAATCGGCTTTATTGGCAGAATAAGTTTCACCTCCCAAATCATTAATCAGCAATTTCAGGCATTTTCGATATTTCAGAAGACAGATTCCGATATTTTTCTGATTCCAATTATTATATTACATGATATCTCACTAAAAAGCAAGCCTTTTATTCATAAAATTAGTGCAAATTTTATACTATGTTCCTGTACCCCGCGATGGTGCGCCGCCGCCTGTTCAGGAAAGCGGAAACAGTCCTGCCTCCGCCATTTTCTGGACGGACATCAGGATTCCGAATTTCGCGTGCTGCCAGGTAAGCCCGCCCTGAAAATAGACCGCATAAGGAGGACGGATGGGGCCGTCCGCGCTGAGTTCGATGCTGCTTCCCTGTACGAACGCCCCTGCCGCCATAATGACCTGGCTGTCATATCCCGGCATATCTCCGGGGATGGGCGCGGCAAAGCTGTCCACCGGCGCGGCGGCCTGGATACCTTTGCAAAACGCCAGCATTCCCGCTTCGCTGCCCAGTTCAACCGCCTGGATAATGTCGCTGCGCGGCTCCCGGCTGTCCGGAATGCAGCGGAATCCGGCTTTTTCATACAGATTCGCGGCAAAGATCGCGCCCTTTAACGCGCTGGCAGTTACGGCCGGCGCAAGAAAGAAGCCCTGATAGAGCGCGGGAAGAAGTCCCATATTTGCGCCCACTTCCTGACCCAGTCCGGGTGCGGAGAGGCGGTAGGCGCAGCGGCTGACGCATTCCTGTGTACCGCAGATGTAGCCGCCGGTAGGCGCAAGACCGCCGCCCGGATTTTTGATCAGACTGCCTACGACCATATCGGCCCCGGCGTCTGACGGTTCCACGATATCCACAAACTCGCCGTAGCAGTTGTCCACCATACAGATCACATCCGGTTTGACGGATTTGCAGAAGGCAATCAGCTCCCCAATCTGCGCCACGGAAAAAGAAGGACGAGCAGCATATCCTTTGCTGCGCTGGATGGTGACGAGCTTTGTTTTTTCGTTGATGGCGGCGCGGACAGCGTCATAATCGAAGCTGCCGTCCGGTTTCAGGTCCGCCTGCCGGTAGGACACGCCGTACTCCGCCAGCGAACAGGGAGACGGACGTATTCCGATCACTTCCTGCAAGGTATCATACGGCAGTCCGACAGGGGAGAGCAGTTCGTCTCCAGGGAGAAGGTTCGCGCTGAGTGCCGTTGCCAGCGCATGGGTCCCGCAGGTAATCTGCGGCCGTACCAGCGCGGCTTCCGTATGGAACACGCGGGCGTAGACCTGCTCCAGACGTTCCCGTCCGTCGTCATCGTAGCCGTAGCCTGTGGTGGCGGCGAAGTGGTTCGCACCGATACGGCTTTGCTGCATGGCTGACAGCACTTTTGCCTGGTTGTATTCTGCCCGGCGGTCGATCCCGCGGAAACGGTCCTCCAATTCTGACAGAATTTCCTCGCCCCGCCGGTATACGGCTGCGCTTAATCCCATTGTTTCATATAAGTGCAATAAATCCATAATGGTTCCCTTCTTATCTTCAGATGTCCAGTTCTTTCAGGATATGGCTGTTGACGCTGCTGCTGGCCCACACGCTGCACCGCTGATTGATCAGCAGCGGAGAGGTCTTTTTATGGGTCTGTGCGGCAATATCATGAGCAGCCATACTGTACCACATTCATAGATTATTTACAAGTCCCCGCTTGACAAGCATGGAAGATTATAGTATATTTTGATAGGATTCAATCCTAGTTAGGAGTCAGCCGGATGGAGGAACGTAATACCCTGCAAAAAGAAATTATCTACCAGACCCTGTGCGGTATGTCCTGCCACCCTACCGCCGGAATGGTGTACGAGCAGATACACAAACAGCATCCTGCTATCAGCAGGTCTACCGTTTTCCGCGTGCTGTCCCGTATGGCCGGGGAAGGAAAAATCCTGCGCCTGGAATTTACCGAAAGCCGGTACGACGGCCAGACCTGTCCCCATGACCATGTGCGGTGCCGTATCTGCGGCGCGGTCGCCGATATCCCGCGGATTCAAATGGCGCCGCCGGACGATGACGCGGGTTTCCTTCTGGAAGACTGCACCGTCATCTACCGCGGTCTGTGTCCCGCCTGCCGGAACTCCCAATCTTTTTGATAGCAACGCCGTATGGCGTCTATAAAATTCAAGTATGTCAGAAGAATGAAAAAGGAGATTTAGTGTTATGAAAAAATGGGTCTGCCCTGTCTGCGGCTATGTTCACGAAGGCGATACGCCCCCGGAAGTCTGCCCCACCTGTAAAGCTGCCGGCTCCAAGTTTACCGAGATGAAGGGCGATGTCAAGCTCGCCGCTGAGCATGAGTTCGGTGTCTATGCCGCTACTGTTAAGAATAACCCCGATATCTCTGAAGAAGATAAAAAATATATCTTTGAACAGCTGATGGCCAATTTTAACGGCGAGTGCGCGGAAGTCGGTATGTACCTGTGCATGGCCCGCATTGCCCACCGCGAAGGACTGCCCGAAGTGGGTCTGTACTGGGAAAAGGCCGCTTTTGAGGAAGCAGAGCACGCCGCTAAGTTTGCTGAGATTCTGGGTCAGGACCTGGAAGCCAACATGGGCGACACCAAGCAGAATCTGTCCTGGCGCGTAGACTGCGAGTTCGGCGCGACAAAAGGCAAGTTTGATCTGGCCGCCTGCGCGAAGAAAAACGGTCTGGATGCGATTCATGACACCGTGCATGAAATGGCAAAGGACGAGGCCCGTCACGGAAAAGCCCTCAAGGGTATGCTGGAGCGGTATTTTAAGTAATTTCATTTTCTGAGAAACGAGGCATTGCAATATGAAAATCCGTATCAACAAGGATATTGTGGAAATTACTCCGGAACACGCCGCGGAAAAGGCTGAACTGGAAGCCCTCTGGATTAAGATGGGCAACTGCACCGGCGGCAATAAGAATCTTGTGCCCCTGGGTGTGTATGTTCCCAGCGAGAACAAGACCGCTACCTTCCGCATCGAGGGTCTGACTGAGGAAGAAGCCAACAAGGTCCCCGAGATCCGTGCGCCCTATGACACCGACGTCTATTGCGTGACCTGCAATAAAACACAGCACGTTAAGGCTGGTGAGCCAATCCCCTTCTGCTGCGGGAAGCTGATGGAGATTTTGGACTGATTTGTTTTTAACTGCATCATTTCGGAGGGACAGGCATTTTGTCTGTCCCTCCGTTTTCTGTATGGATTTTTATCGGATAGCAGTTATTTCTCAGACAAACCCACGATACCGAACGCGCTTTTTCCGCCGTGGGTTGTGATCACGCCGCCGGTCTTAACCCAAGAGATCTTTTTAAATCCGCAGTTAAAAGCGGCATTTTCTGCGGCGGTCCGGACCTCATCAGGGAAACCGGGTCCCCAAATCAGCCAAAGTTCGTCACGGTCCAGGGCGTTTTCTTCCGCGTACTTAGCGATCAGTTTCGGGACAAGAACAAGAAATTTGCCCCGAAGCTTTTTTGTAGCGGTCAGATAACCGTCAATAATCTCAATCAGCGGATGGATACTCAGCAGCTTTCCGCACAGCGCGGCTGCATTGCTGACCCGTCCTCCTGCCCGCAGATATTCCATATCGTTGGGGATAAACGCCATACGCGTGCGGCGCATAACTTCTTTTGCGGCGCTGACAGCTTCGCTGATATCCCAATCCGGATGCTCCTCCAGCAGCTGGGCCATTTTCAGAACGATTACGCCCTGGGCGGCGGAGACGAATTTTGTATCGATGCTGGTGACATAATCCCGGCCCTCCGCGGCGATCTGCGCGCTTTGATAGGAGCAGGTCGTAACAGCGGAGTATGCCAGATAAAGGATCTGCGCGTCCGGATACCGGGTATGGATATCGTCAAAAACGCGGATAAAATCTTCCGGGACGCTGCCGCTGGTTTTCGGCAGGGTACCGGTTTTTTCGTAGTAATGGCAGACTTCTTCCGGTGGGAACGAGCCGTCGTCCCGCGTCTCGCTCCCGAACGATACATGCATAGGGACGATCTGGATATGATAGCGTTGAGCCTGCTCCGGCGTTAAGTCCGCGCCGCTCTCCGCAACGAGAATAATTTTTTTCATTTTCCTGGTAGCCTCCTGGGTAGATTTACGGCTGTTTTTTACGACAACACATAACAATTATATCATATCCGTCAAATAAAAATGTTGACATTCTGTAAAGATATGCGTTTATTTCCGGCGCACTGCATATAGAGCCCCCCGCCGGAACAACAGGTTTCCGGCGGGGGTCAGAATCAGATCGAAAAATCTTCTGCTTTCAGTTTTGAGGTCTCCAGCTTGATCGGCCTGGGCGGTATGCGCTTAAAGGGGTCGTATTTGAAGCGGCTGCAATGGTATTCTATCGCTACGACTCCCTTGCGGGAACAAATTACTTCATTTTCATTGATAACATTTCCCTTTGTGCAGTACGCGCACCGCGGCACTATATCTTTCCGAAACAGCATTTCTCAGACCCCCCTCTTTCCGTTCCGCTGCTCTTTTCTTCAGACAGATACTTTTTTTCTCTTATTTATAATGTATGCAATACGACCTTTTCATCTTCCGCCGTGGCAGAGATCTGCGTAATCGGATTGTCATAGCTGTTGATGATCTCCGAGGCAAGCGTATCTTCCACTTCCTTCTGGATAGTACGCCGCAGGTTCCGCGCTCCATAGGTAGCCGAGTAGGATTTTTTCACCAGATGTTCCACCAGCGCGTTGTCATAGCCGAACGTCAGGCCCTTTTCTTTCAGGCTTCCTTTCAGCTCATCCAGCATCAGACGCGCAATAGGCATGAAGTCCTCCTCCGAGAGCTTGTTGAAGCAGACGATTTCATCCACACGGTTAATAAACTCCGGGCGCAAAAACTGCTGCAAGGCTTTCATCGCACGGTCCTTGCCCAGTTCGCCCACGGTCTTGTTGAAACCGACCGTTCCCTCTTTCCGGTCGCTGCCCGCGTTGGAGGTCATCACGATCACGGTATTTTCAAAATTGACTTTTCTGCCGTGGGCGTCTGTAATCTGACCGTCATCCAGAATTTGCAGCAGGACATTCAGCACATCCGGGTGGGCTTTTTCGATCTCGTCAAACAGCACCACAGAATAGGGTTTGCGGCGGATTTTCTCCGTCAGCTGACCGGCTTCGTCATAGCCCACATAGCCCGGCGGCGAACCGATGATGCGGGAAACGGAATGTTTCTCCATAAACTCGGACATATCCAGCCGGATGAGGCTTTCCGGCGCGTTGAACAAATCCTCCGCCAGCTGCTTGACCAGTTCCGTTTTGCCCACGCCGGTGCTGCCCACGAAAATAAAGCTGACGGGCTTATGCTTCGGCGAAATGCCCACGCGGTTGCGGCGGATGGCGGCGGAACCGGCGTCAATAGCCGCGTCCTGACCAATCAGTTTCTTCCGCAGACGCTGATCCAGTTCGCTCAGACGCTTAAATTCTTCTTCTCTGATTTTACTGGCCGGGATTTTTGTCCACAGCTCGATTACCCGTGCCAGATTGTCCATCGTCAGCTGCGGTTCGCCCTGCTCGTTCAGCTCATCCAGCTCGGTCTGTAATTGCAGTTCTTTGCTTTTCAGCTCCGCCATACGCGCAAAATCCGGGTCCTCCGCCGCTTCCAGCAGTTCCCGTTCTTTCGCGTAATCCGCCAATTCTCTGGTAATCTCCTGACGGCGGTTAATCGCCCGATCTTTCAGGTTCATATCGGAACAGGCTTCGTCAATCAGGTCAATAGCCTTGTCCGGAAGGAACCGGTCTGTAATATACCGTTCACTGAGCAGCACTGCTTGACGCAGAATACCGTCCGGAATTTTTACGCCGTGGAATGTCTCATAGTAATGGGCAATTCCTCGGAGAATGTCCATCGTATCCTCCAGGTTCGGCTCGTTGACCGTCACGGGCTGGAAACGCCGCTCCAGTGCGGTATCTTTTTCGATATGCTTGCGGTACTCAGTAAACGTGGTCGCACCGATGACCTGAATTTCTCCCCGGGACAGAGCGGGCTTGAGGATATTGGCGGCGTTCATGCTGCCCTCCGCATCGCCTGCGCCTACGATATTGTGTACCTCGTCGATCACCAGAATGATATTCCCGCACTTGCGGATTTCTTCAATCAGGCCCTTCATCCGGCTCTCAAACTGTCCGCGGAACTGGGTCCCGGCTACCAGTGCGGTCAGGTCCAGCAGATAGACCTCTTTGTCCCGCAG
>CAMWQV010000082.1 GCA_947176425.1 uncultured Clostridia bacterium | reverse complement strand
CCCATAGGGGGATGGGGAGGCTGTGGGGAATGCGGTCCGCTGAAGCCGCCAAAACCACCGCCGGGCGGCGGGGGAGGCGGCGGATTCCTGCGCCTGCGGTACCAGGAACTGTTTGGACGGTGCCACCATACGATTGGCTGAAACACCACCGGCGGCGCGCCCATGGAACCATACCGGCGGTTCCAGCTGTTGTAACGGAAACTGTCGATCATATTGAGGATGACGATCATAATCAGAAACCCAATAAGAAAGCAGACAAGAAGCGGCACAATTATACTGGCAGCAGCCAGCCCGCTCCCATAGCTTTCCGCCGGTCTGGTCATGCCCGCGGAACTGTTAGGGAAAAAATCCGCGTGGATATGCTGGAACAGCTTCAAAACGCCGGTATCATAGGACTTCGACTGGAAATCCGAATAAAGATACTGAGTAAGATAGCTGCTTTCCGCGCCGTTAAACCGGTCCGCGAACAGACCGCTGGTCAGCAGATAGCAGTCGGAGACGCCGGTATCCATGAGCAGAATGGCGTCATCCTCGCCCAGCTCCATGGACATGGCCCAATCCCACGCGGCATTTTCCAGGTCATCGCTTCCGCTGTTTGTTGTAACGACCGCGATAATGCTGCCGCCCAGAACATCCCAGTTCGCGTTGTACAGACTCAGCTCCCGCTCTGTATTGCTGCTGAGGATATTCGCCTGATCGACGATATAGCCAGCAAAAGCGTCTGTATTGAGACTTGTGTTCAGAGCGTTTCCGAAGGTGCCGTAATCCGGCTGCGGCGCTGCTGCTTCCGGTCTTTTCGACAAACCATAGAGAGAGGACAGCAGGATCGCCAGGATCAGCACACAGACGGCAAACGCCTTACTTTTCAACAGCTTCATTGTACCCCTTCTTTCTTACTGTCTCTCTTTTCTGCAAATACTATTACTTTCTCAGTTCCATCAGCTTTTGTTTCAGTTCGCCCTCGATACGGCCCAGTTCTGCTTCTGCCTCGCGGCGTTTCTGTGCGCCTTCCCGCTGAATCTGGATGACCTCGTCCAGCGTACTGATGAGCTGCTGATTAGTGTGCTGGAGTGTTTCGATATCAATAATGCTGCGTTCCGCTTCCCGTGCTGTGGCAATCGTACCCATTTTCAGCATTTCAGCGTTTTTCTTCAGCAGCTCGTTGGTGGTATTTGTGACAGCCGCCTGTGCCGCGGTCGCTTTCCGGCTGTTCTCCATGCCCAGCGCAAGCACCATCTGGCTTTTCCACAGCGGAATGGTGTTTACCAGGGACGTCTGGATTTTTTCCACCATCATCGTATCGTTATTTTGCAGCATCCGCGTCTGGGGTCCCATCTGAATCGATACCATCCGGGTCAGTTCCAGGTCATGGAGTTTTTTCTCAAACCGCTCGCACATCTGCACCATATCATTATACGCCTGTGCGTCCTCAGCCGCGCCGGTGCGTTCCGCTTTTTTCCGCAGTTCCTCCAGGTCTTCCGCCTGTATCTGCGCCAGGCGCTTTTTCCCGGCGATAATGTACATGGTCAGTTCTTTATAATATTTGAGGTTCAGCTGATACATCTGGTCGAACATAGCGATATCCTTCATCAAAACGACCTGATGCTGTTCCAATTCCCGGGCGATTTTTTCCACATTGACTTCGGCTTTCGCATACTGGGCCTTCATGGTTTCCATTTTATTGCTGGTTTTTTTGAAAAATCCAAAAATTCCGCTCTTTTCTTCCTCGTCCTTGCCGAAATTTTTCAGTTCCACCACCAGATTTGACAGTGCGTCGCCCACTTCGCCGAGATCTTTTGTCCGCACATTGTTCAGCGCGCTTTCCGAGAAGCTGGCGACGCTTTTCTGCGCGGCGACGCCGTAGTTCAAAACCAACTGGGTATCGGTAATATCTATTTTTTTGGAAAAATCGTCTACCTGTTTTTTCTCCGCCTCCGTCAGCATACTGTCGTCAATCTTAGGCGCCT
The DNA here is from genome assembly GCA_947176425.1 of uncultured Clostridia bacterium. GTDB lineage: Bacteria > Bacillota > Clostridia > Oscillospirales > Oscillospiraceae > Pelethomonas. The sequence goes on along the minus strand of CAMWQV010000082.1, from coordinate 5,856 downwards.
CCGGTTTCTTCTCCTCCACTGCTGGAGCGGGAGCCGGTTCCGGTTCCAGACTCAGCGTCAGCGCGGGGGCTTCCACTTTTGCGGCGTCTGCGTTGAGGGTCAGTTCAGGCGTCATACTTGCTGTATCACTCATGGCAGTATCCTCCGTTTATCAATCTTCGTATCCGTCGAGACCGTCCAAATCTGCGTCCTCGAAATCGACGTCTTCTTCGCTGCCGTCCTGTGACAGCAGATCAATGGCCATCAGTATATGCATCACCGCGTTTACCAGCCAGACAATGCCATAAAAAATCCGTTTGGGGTCCCAGTCATTCTCTTTTGCGCCGGTCAGCCACTTGACCCCCAAAGCCGTTTCGGAAACGGAAAGGATAACGCTGAGTGCCGCTAATAATTTTGCCATGTTGCGATACCTCCTAAAAAATATTGTTTGTTGGATCATGATTAAAAAGCGTTTACAGTTCCAGATCAATATCGGACCCGTCCGCGTTTTTCACGGTTTCCGCCTCCATTTTCTCCCCGGTCAGTCCCTCCTGCGCCAGCATGGTTTCCAATACGGAGATATCCGTCGAGATGTCAAGAGCGTCGGAACCAAAGAGACTGTCCAGCAGCTTCTCAAAAGCGGAGACGATGGTTGTCAGGATATTCTCGATCCGGCGTTTGGAAGAATCGATATTCTGTCCGCTGACACCGGCGGCGTCCATTTGGCTGTAGGAATTAAGAAGTTTCAGGGTAGTGGGCAGATAGTAGTCCATAAATTTTCGGATTTGCGGCAGCTTTGCGGGATTCTGCCTGACCTGGACGAAAATTTGCTCACAGGCAGCGGACAGCCTGCGGATATTTGCGGAGACAGCTTCGTCAGCGATACTGAGATCAAGACGCTCCATTTCTCTGACAGCCGCCTGACCATCGCGGAGCATCTGGTCGAGTTCCGTATTGCCGGTTTCCTCTTTCTTTTTCGGATTTCCCTGTACCGTGACCTCAATATTCGGTTCATCATTTGTACAGACGGTTTCCAGAAGAATAAAGACGCCTAAAGACAGCAGCCCGGCAAAAACAAAATGGCTCACGCGATACAGATCGAACAGCAGGGCATAGAGAACCCACGCCGCCGCCGCGCCATAAAAAGGCAGAACGCCTCCGCTCTTCTTTTTCGCCGGATTACTCATAACGTACCTCCTTGACCGGGCTCTAATACCACATCTAACAGTATAACCCTAAATTCCTCTCAGGTCAATAACAAAATGCACATGTCCCTTTTAAGAAAAGTGCTGCTGGCTTAAAACTTCAGCTATTTCACAAAAACAGATTGAATTGAGTGAAAGCCTGTGATAGAATTTGGCTGATAAACTGAAATGGGAGGTCGATTATTATCATAGAGCTAAAAAGGGCGGCAGTAAAAGATAGTTATACCATTTGGAAATTACAGATAGGTGCATTTTCTGAACTATTAGCCAAATATCAAGATTACGATATAAGCCCAGGCAGCGAAACAATAGAGAGAATCGAAGAAAAATTAAAGCAGACCGATACTTATTTTTACTATATTATAGATAATGATAAAATAGTTGGTGCTATTAGGGTGGTAGATGGGAAAGATGGTGGACAAAAGAGAATCTCTCCAATTTTTGTTATAAAGGGATATCGAAACAAAGGATATGCTCAGGCTGCAATAAGAGAAGCAGAGCATATTCATGGAAAGGACAACTGGAAAGTAGCCACGATCCTTCAAGAAGATGCGAATTGTTATCTGTATGAGAAGATGGGGTATCATAAGGCAGGTCAAACAGAAATCATTAACGATAAAATGACAATTATACACTATGAAAAGAGGTAATTTGACATGTCCATATCCTTATATTACACAGCGAAAAGGGAATATCCGATAACTGCCCAAGAGCAGGAAGCGTGCCGGAAGGCTGCGGAACAGTATATTGCAGACTATCCGTTAGGAGAAATGTATGAGCCTTTTTGCATTTACGATTTGGATACAGGGGAAGATATCATTTTCCAAGGAGCGACAAAATTGCCTATAGACGGAGGCGAAGCGCATTTTGCGGAAGTACATGACTACTGGTCAGACTGTCTACAGGAAATCATTGGCCTGCTGCCTGACGCGCAGTGGCATATACATATTGATGATGTAGATGTGACGCGATATTTTTTTGAATAGACGGAGGTAACATGATGAAATTAGCGATTGCCGGTACTGGGCAGATTGTCCAGACTGTTTTGCCGTATCTCGCGGACTGGGGCTGGGAAGTGGCCGCGATCTGCGCTACAGTCCGAAGCGCCGGAAAAGCTGGGGAATTGGCGGCACAGTGCGGAAATGCGGCTGTGTTTACGGATTTTTCGCAGATGCTGGCGGAGACAGACGCCGGTGTGGTTTATATCGGCACGCCCAATTCCCTGCATATCAGTATGGCGGAAGCGGCGCTGTTATCCGGAAAACATGTGATTGTAGAAAAACCGCTGGCAAGCAGCCTTGATGAGTCGGAACGGCTGGCGGATCTGGCCATGAAAAAAGGACTGTTTCTTTTTGAAGCGATTACCACGGTATACCAGCCGGATTATGCGGCCCTGAAAGCGCAGCTCCACCGAATCGGGGATATCAAATTAGTCAGCTGCAATTTCAGTCAGTTCAGCAGCCGCTATGAGGCGTTTCAGCGTGGGGAAACACCGCCTGTTTTTGACCCGCAGAAATCCGGCGGTGCGCTGATGGACCTGAATTTGTACAATATTCATTGGCTGCTGGGACTGTTTGGTATGCCGGAAGAAGTCGTTTATCACGCAAATATAGACCGTGGAATCGATACCAGCGGCGTTCTTTGGATGCAGTATCCGAATTTTCAGGCAGTCAGCGCGGCGGCAAAAGACAGTTCCTCGCCGAACCGGTATATCATTCAGGGAACAAACGGCTATCTTCTGCAAAATACGCCCGCGAATATCTGCGGAGAAGTGACGCTGCACCTGAACGACGGCACCGAGGAGACGTTCCATATACAGACACAGCACCGGATGGAGATGGAGTTCCGTGCTTTTCAGCAGGAGATTCAGGAACAAGACTTTGAGAACTGCTATGAGGCGCTGTCACGTTCCTTGGAGGCCAGCAGCGTACTGACAGAGGCCCGTAAATCCGCGGGCATTCGTTTTCCGTCGGACGCGGAGTAGAAGAAAATTGGCATTGACATTTTCGGAAAAAAGCTTTATACTGTCCGTATCTTAGGTACAAAATAAAATATAATTGTGTTTTATAGGAGGACAAGTATGAGTCAGCTCATGGACGCGCTGGTGAAAACAGCTCCGGGTGCCGGACTGGAACTGCGGCGGATTCCCATTCCCGAACCGGGACCCGGTCAGGTGCTTATCAAAGTGCATAAGACCGCGATCTGCGGCACCGACGTACATATCTATAACTGGGACCCCTGGGCCGTCGAACATATCAAGCCCCCTATGGCAATCGGTCATGAATATGTGGGCGAGATCGCGGCTGTCGGCGCAGGCGTTACCGGACTGCGTATCGGACGCCGTGTCAGCGGTGAGGGACATATTACCTGCGGACACTGCCGGAACTGCCATACCGGAAATATCCAGTGGTGTAAAGATACCCAGAGCGTCGGCGTGGACCGGGACGGTGCGTTTGCCGAATATGTCTGCATTCCTGAAAGCAATGTGATTCTCATTGACCCCAATCTTCCGGAAGACGTGGTCGCTTTTTTCGACGCCGTCGGCAACGCGGCGCATACCGCCCTGATGTGGAACTTGGTGGGTGAGGATGTGCTGATTACCGGCGCCGGTCCTATTGGCATTATCGCTGTGGGTATCTGCAAGTACGCAGGCGCGAGACGGGTAGTGATTACCGACATCAATGACTACCGTCTGGAGCTGGCGCGTAAAATGGGCGCGGACGCCGCTGTCAATACACTCAGCGAGGATTTGAGGGAAGTAATGCACAAACAGCGGCTTGTGGAAGGCTTTGACATTGGACTGGAGATGAGCGGCAGCGGAGAGGCGCTGACACAGATGATCTCCGTTATGCGCAACGGCGGCAAGATCAGCCTGCTGGGGATTTCTAATAAGCCGGTGCCGATGGATATGAACAGCGTCATCTGCAAAGGGCTGACTCTCCAGGGGATTTATGGCCGCAAGCTGGATAACTGGCACCAGATGTCCTATATGGTGCAGGGCGGTCTGGACCTGACGCCGGTTATTACCCATCGTTTCCACTATACGCAGTTTGAGGAGGGCTTTGCCGCAATGAACAGCGGAAAGTCCGGGAAGGTTATTTTGGATTGGACGAAGGAATAGGAGGAATTTTGATGAAAGCAGCATTGGAAAAATACCGGAAAGAACTGGAAGCGATTCGTGAGGCAGGGACTTGGAAGGGCGAACGCATTATGACCACGCCCCAGCAGTCCCGTGTCGCGACGACGGCGGCAAAGGATGTCGTCAATATGTGCGCGAACAACTATTTGGGACTGTCGAACCATCCGGAACTAATCGCCGCGGCAAAAGACAGCTATGATCAATGGGGGTTTGGACTGTCCTCGGTGCGTTTTATCTGCGGAACACAGTCGATTCATAAGACGCTGGAGAAAAAACTGGCGGAGTTTCTGGGGACAGACGACGCGATTCTGTACTCCTCCTGTTTCGATGCCAACGGCGGGCTGTTTGAGACGCTGCTGGGACCGGAAGACGCCGTGATCTCCGACGAACTGAACCACGCCTCAATCATTGACGGCGTTCGTTTATGCAAAGCAAAGCGTTACCGCTACAAAAATAATAATATGGAGGACCTCCGTATCCAACTGGAGGCGGCCAGCGCTGCCGGATGCAGAATCAAACTGATTGCGACGGACGGCGTGTTCTCAATGGACGGCTATATTGCGGATTTGAAAGGCATCTGTGATCTGGCGGATGAATTTGACGCGCTGGTGATGGTGGATGACAGCCACGCCGTTGGATTCATGGGCGATACCGGACGGGGAACACCGGAATATTGCGGCGTTCAGGACCGTGTGGATATTATTACCGGTACGTTGGGCAAGGCGTTGGGCGGCGCGTCGGGCGGCTATACGGCGGCGCGGCAGGAAATTGTGGACCTTCTGCGCCAGCGGAGCAGACCCTACCTGTTTTCCAATACGCTGGCTCCGTCGATCTGCGCGGCCAGTATCAAGACTTTGGAGCTGCTTACCGCGTCAACGGAACTGCGGGACCGTGTGCAGGAGAATACCGCATATTTCCGTCAGGAACTGGGCAGGCTGGGCTTTGACGTTCTGCCCGGAACCCATCCGATTGTTGCCGTGATGCTTTACGACGCGAAAGTTGCGGGGGAATTTGCGGCGCGGATGCTGGAAAAAGGCGTCTATGTGGTTGGATTCAGCTATCCGGTCGTGCCGCAGGGACGGGCAAGAATACGGACACAGGTCTCGGCGGGACATACCAAAGAAGACTTGGATTTCGCCGTAAAATGCTTTGGAGAAGTAAAAGCGGAAATGGGTATCTGAAATGCCAAAAGTGGGAAAGCTTCTGCACTTTCCCACTTTTTCCTATAGAAAGCTTACTTCCTGTACCAAATTCTGTTGGAACAGCCGCAAGATATCCTCCCGTTTTTTTGTCTGGCCCAAACACCACATCAGTTTTGTAACGACAGCTTCCTGGGTCATATTATGGACGGGAATACCGCCGCATTCCAGAATCCGCTGACCGGTTTCATAAATCCGCAGGTTGCTGCCTTCATACCGGCACTGGCTACCGACCAAAATCGGCAGGCCGGCTTCTGACGCCCGGCGGATTTCGGCGGTAAAATCGCCTTTCAGAAACGGCACGCCGCCCAAACCGAAACCCTCAATATAGATT
>CAMWQV010000081.1 GCA_947176425.1 uncultured Clostridia bacterium | reverse complement strand
CATTTACATACCCTCTTACGCAGATGGTAAATAGTTGAATACAGGTTCTAAGAGAAAGGAGTATGCAGCATGGGATTTTATCCAAACCTGAACAAAGAAGCCCCGGAGGAGGACCTGCCCCGCAAAAAGGGGTTTGCACGGCTGTGGGAACTGCTGGACCGGGATTTCAGCCGTTTTTTCCGTGCGGGATTCCTGGCATTGCTGGGATGTGTTCCTTTTGTGATTGGCACAGCGTTTGCGATCACTTCCCATGTGCTGCTCTTCGCGCCGACAGCAGGATTAATTGGCGGCGCATTCGCGGGGCCGGGGCTGTGCGGCTTAGCAGATACGATTCTGCGGTCCCTGCGGGATGAACCGGGGTTCTGGTGGCACACCTACAGAAAAGCATGGAAACGCAATGCGAAAAGCGCCCTTCTGCCGGGAGCCGTTGGCGGACTGCTGCTGGGAACACAGATTTTCCTGCTCTTTCACGCCGGAATTTTGGGACTGAGTACGGCTGCGGGCGCAGGTCTGACGGCGGGAGTTCTGCTGGTACTGGCTGTATCCCTTTATCTTTGGCCTCAGCTTGCCCTCATGGATTTGACGCTTATCCAACTGCTGAAAAATTCCGGGCTGCTGTTTCTTGGGCAGTTTCCCAGAAGCATTGCCGCGTTGTTCATACTGGCCTGTTACATTGGACTGGTTTTGCGTTTTTTCATGTTTGCTGTGTCCCTGCTCCCATTTCTTAATCTCTGGCTTCCTGTACTTCCGGCGTTATTCCTGATATATCCGGGCATCAATGAAAATTTGCATATAGAGGAAAAATTGAAGATAAATTAATGAAATTATTCATCAGCTGCATAGGGAACTGTGCAGCGGAAAGGAAGAACAAAATGAGCAAAATCAAAAATGCGGCAAGACGACTGACCGCAGGGCTGCTGTGTATGGCGATGACGCTCAGCTGCTTTTCCGGTTTGAGCCTGACTGCGTTGGCCATAGATAATGAAAATAACCGCGATATAATCAGCCAGTGGACCTTTGAGAATGATCTTGAGGGTTGGTACTACGGCGACGGCTGGGACAGCAGCTATCACGGCAATCCCTGCACAGTAACTGCTGAGAACGATATGCTTCGGCTGGATGTCGATTATTCCCATGATGGTGACAACAGCTGGGCACAAGTCGCCGTATGCAGCTGGAACGATCCAGGACAGGATTTTTCCGGCGCTGACTGTATGCGCTTGGATGTAATTTATGAGACGGACCGGCTGACTGACGGTGAGCTGAAAATCAAAATCTATTCTGGTGATGCGGGTGTTGATACAGATATCACGTTAGATACCTCTGCTGCTGAAGAGATTGGCGGCGGACAGTCGATAGTCTCCGCAGAAATTCTGTTCAATAAGATTTCTGCCAGTGCCATAAGGGATTGGGCGGTCTGTGTGATTGGATGCAACACCACATACAGCGGTCCTATCTGGCTGGATAACATCTCCATCCTAAAATCATCCGTGTCTGAGCAGCCCCCAGTTCAACCAGGAGAAGAACTTCCCGTTACACTGACCTTTGACGAGGATATTAACGGCTGGTCCGCAATCGACGGATACAATTATCAGCCTGAACAGTGTGAAATCAATTGGGAAGATGGTATGCTCTGGCTGAATGTGGATTATTCCGGAAACGCAGGCGAAGACTGGTCTGAAGCAAAAGTCAAGTATGACAACGAGGCGGGACTTCCACTGCGGGGTGCGAATACGCTGACAATGGACGTGATTTTCGATCCTGCTATGCTGGACGGTACGCTGAAAATCAAATTTTCTTCTGACAGCGCGAATATTTCCGGTGTTGACGCAGCAGTAAATACCGAAAACGCTTCGGATTTCGGTAGTGGTCTGAAAAAAGCAGTCTTTAAGATTGACTTCTATCCCATTACCTCCGATTCTGTAACAGATTGGACCCTCGGTATCGTCGGCAGCAAGACATCCTATCAGGGACCGGTTTTTCTGGATAATATTACCTTTTCTGCGGCAGATGTGGATGACATCTATGTTGACGCTACAGTAGAACCCGCTGATGACAGAGAAATATCCACTTCTGGCGGAATGCTGGTCACATATATGCAAGGCGGCAAAAAGATGGAAACCAGCATTCCGTCCACAATCAAAATGGCGGACAGCAATGCCGATGCCAGCACCCGGAAGCTCTACGCTTATCTGCAAGCCGTTGGGGAATCCAAGAGTGCGATTTTCGGTCATCAGGACAGCACTTGGCAGAAAGCCGGTTCCGGTGAGTCCTGGTCTGATATATGTGATGTAACCGGTTCTTATGCTGGTATTGTTGGCTTTGATACGCTCAGTCTGGTGGGCAACGAATACAATATAAACGAGCAGCACAATAAAATGTTCCCAAACCAGACTTTGGAAGATACGCCCGAAAACCGGGTCCGGGCGGCTGCTATTCTGGCAAACTGGAATATTGAGCAGGGTGCTATTGTCACTCTTTCCAGCCATACTCCGAATTTCTCCAATATCAGAAAATTAGAAGCGCAGGAAGGTGATCCATCTTATGCGGCCTATGACTTCAGTGTATATACCCCGAACGATCTGACGGGAGATGTTGCCAATGAGATTCTTCCCGGAGGTGCGTACAATACCGAATATAATGCTTTCCTGGATTTGATTGCCGATTTTGCCCATCAGGTGGACGGTGCGATTCTGTTCCGGCCCTTCCATGAGAATACTGGCAGTTGGTTCTGGTGGGGAAAGGCTTTCTGCGATGCGGAAACCTACAAAAATATCTTCCGGTATACAGTGGAATATCTGCGGGACGAGAAGGATGTACATAACCTGATCTACGTCTATGGCCCCGGCAGCGAGGCGGAGAACCTGGCGGAATACGAGGAACGCTATCCCGGCGATGCCTATGTAGATATGGTCGGCTTTGATATGTACCATACCAGCCCCCGCAGCAAAGACGATCTCTGGATCGGTCAATTTATTGAGGAGTTGGAACTGGTCTGTGATTTCGCAGCAGAACACGGTAAGCTGGCTGCTGTAACGGAGACCGGCGCAGCGGAACCGGATCTGGGCGATACTCCCGATAAAGCGCTGCGGCGTAGCGGGAATGAGTACAAAGACTGGTATCAGGATATTTTGGATATTGTATCTGAAAGCAGAGCCTCCTATTTCTTGTTATGGGCAAACTTTGGCGAAAGCAGCGGCGGCTTCTATATGCCTTATGTCAAGTCGATCAATAATGGTGTGAAGCATGGTCACGAAATGATGGATTACTTCATCAATTTCTTTAATGATCCCCGTTCTATCTTTGCGTCTAATCAGCAGAATGTTCTGACCAGAGGGAGCTGGGATATAACTGTGGAAAATTCTGAAGATGTTACCGGTTATATCGTCAGTCCTGTAGGCGGTCGGCGTATTTTAGAAGGAACGGACCTTGTGGCCCGCATTACCGGCTCCCCAGAAGCCGTGACGTTCCGTTTGACGGGTACAGCAAATTCTATCACATTGAATGCAACCCAGAGTACAGGTACTCCATACTACTATGCGAAGCTAACCGCAGCTGCTTTGACTTCTCTGGGTGAAAGTGCTACAGGAACAATAAGTCTGTTGGCAGACGGTGTGCTTCTGTCGGAACAGAATGAAATTTATAATATTCCTGCAGCAGAAAAAGATCCGTATCTTATTGATGACTTTGACTCTTACAGTGGTTCAAATGATTTGTTGGTACGAGAATGGGCCACAAATAAAGATACTGGATGCAGTATCAATCTGTCCTTAGACAGCGAAAGCGCTCAGGGTGGTTACGCTCTGAAATTTGATTATTCTGAAACAACAAATGGCTGGGCTGGTGCGACGATTACCAAAGAAGTAGATTGGTCTGACTGCAATGCCCTCCAATTCTGGACAATTCCAGACGGAAAACAGCAGAAAACAGTAATTCAGATTCAGGCAAATACTGTCTATGAGGTCTATTTGAATTTGTACGATGAGTACAATGCCCGTGCTGGTCAGCCTACTTTGGTTACCATCCCATTCTCCGAATTTTGCCAGCGTGACACTGCGGGCAATCCGAAGGGCGGACTGATCGAAGACCGTGATTCTGTCAGTAGCTTCGGTCTGTGGGTAAACGCAGTCGAGAATGATTGCTTTGTTGACGGTATTGTCAATGGCAGTATTTGGTATGACAAAATTACTGCCGTTTCTTCAGACTGCACCGAACCTGTTTTTGAGACGTCGGGCAGCACTCCAGAACCGCCTGCATCTCAAACTTTCACAATTACTGCCTCCGCAGGTACCGGCGGTTCTATTAGTCCCAGCGGGAGTGTTAACGTGAAAAAGGGCGAGGATCAGAGCTTTTCGATCAACGCGCAGTACGGATATAGAGTTTTGGACGTAAAGGTGGACGGAAAATCTGTGGGGGCCGTCAGCTCCTATACCTTCGCAGATATAACGGAAAATCACACCATAGAGGCCGTCTTTACTGCATATAGCAGCAGGCCGTCCAGCAACAACACAAAACCCAAGCCTTCTACCTCCTCCACCCCAACAACTCCATCTACCCCGTCTACCTCATCCACGCCATCCGATCCTGCTGAACCTTCCACACCGCCCTCCTCTCCTGGTCAGCCAACCCAGAGAGTGTCATACATAGATGTGCCATCCGGAAGCTGGTATTCTGACGCAGTTCAGTATGTCAGCGGTCGTGGTTTGATGACCGGAACTGCAGCGAGTACATTCTCTCCTGATACCACAATGAACCGTGCGATGTTATGGACCATACTGGCCCGGATGAGTCATGCAGATACATCCGGAGGCATGGCCTGGTATGAAAAGAGTATGGCCTGGGCTGTCAGCAGCGGCATCTCTGACGGTACCGGCGCGCTGGAAAAAATGACGCGGGAACAAATGGTGACTATGCTGTGGCGTTATGCAGGCAGTCCCGTCTCGAATGGTTCGCTCAATCAGTTCCTTGACAGCGGCACAGTGTCTCCTTGGGCTATGGATGCAGTTCGCTGGGCAACCGTTTCTGGTCTGTTGTCCGGCTCTAACGGCACCCTAAATCCCATAGGACCTGTTACTCGTGCGGAGGCCGCAACAATTTTGATGCGGTTTTGCCAAAATACTGCGAGCTAATCTATTCTTACAAGAGACCTGTTCGGGAACTGTTTTTAATTACATTCAGAGGACTGATATACTTGAAATGGCAGATAATTTATGGTTTTCGAACAGGTCTAAGAAAACAATCGTTGTCGCTCCACTGCTCAGCGGCTGGGGCGACAACTTCAGCGTAAATGATATTCGATAGTAGGTATTTTGAGGTGATAAAAATTGAGTGTTTTGAAATTGAAACCCTGTTGCAAAGACTATATTTGGGGTGGTCACAGACTGGCGGATGAGTATGGTATCCAGTATGACAAGGACATTTTAGCCGAGGCATGGGTACTTTCTTGCCACCCGGACGGTCCATCAACCATTATGAACGGTCCCAACAAAGGAAAGACACTGGCTGAATACATTCAGAAAAATGGCAGCCGGGTGCTTGGGACTCACTGCCGGAGGTTTCGTGATTTTCCCATCCTGGTCAAATTTATTGATGCCAGCCAGAATCTTTCTGTTCAGGTACATCCCGGCAACAGGTATGCCTTAGCCGAGGAGCATCAGTACGGCAAGACCGAGATGTGGTATGTGATGGATGCCGCCCCTAATTCCTTTCTGTACTATGGCTTCAAGCGAGAGGTCAGTCAAGAGGAATTTGCCCGGCGAATTCGGGAGGACACGCTCCTGGATGTACTCAACGCCGTTCCCGTTCAAAAAGGAGACGTACTCTTTATTGAGTCGGGGACGATCCATGCGATTGGCGCTGGTATCCTGATCGCAGAGATCCAGCAGAACTCTAATGTGACCTACCGTGTTTATGATTATGGACGCGTGGGAAAGGATGGCAAAAAGCGGGATCTGCATATCGAAAAGGCTCTAGCTGTAACCAACCGGGTACCTATCCTGCGCAGCGGCAGAAGTTATCCTCATGTGGCAGACTGTGACTACTTTACGGTAGACAGGCTGAACTTGGATGGCTGCGTCATGCGCAAAGTAGAAGGTGCTGTGGGAGAGGAGTCCTTTGTCAGCATTCTCATTATGAATGGAACCGGGAAGATTGTTTGTGACGGTGAGGCCGTTCCCTATCAGAAGGGAGACAGCTTTTTCCTGCCTGCTGGCAGCGGTATGTATACTGTGGAAGGCAGCTGTGACGCTTTGATTACCATCATTCGCGACAAGACGGATATGGTGCGTGCGGGGATCGATATTGGAGGCCGGTATACTAAGGTTGGTCTGGTGGATGGGGAACAACAGTTTGTTGCCTATCGGGAACTGCCCTTCAACACCGAATCGCCGGAACAGGCCATTCGGGATGCAGGGAACATGGTTCTGACGCTGCTGGAGGAGAATCATATTGATCTGGATCTGTGTGCTAATGTAGGCGTTGGTGTGGCTGGAATCGTGGACAATGGCGTGGTAAAATACTCCAACAATATTGGCTGGAAAGACGTACCTGTGGTGGAACTTCTGGCAGAACAGCTACCGGTCCCCATTCATGCAGCCAACAACGCTGACTGTGCGGTACTGGGCGAGATGGCTGCCGGTGCTGCCAGGGGCAGTGATGATGTCCTGCTGCTTACTGTTGGCAGGGGTGTCGGCAGCGGTTTGGTACACAGCGGACAACTGTATGATGGGACTGAGTTTGGGCACATGGTTATTGAGGAGGACGGCAGAACGTGTTCCTGTGGCCGTAAGGGATGTTTGGAGGCTTATGTTTCTGTCACTGCCCTGCGAAAAGAAACGGAGGAAAAGCTGGGGACTCCTATGGAGTGGGAAGAACTGTGGAAGACAGCCAGTGAAGGGGATGGGAAGGCAAAAGATCTGGCCGACGGCTATATCCGCCGTCTCAGTACAGGTGTCGTGAATCTGGTCAATATCCTCCATGATGGGACTGAGTTTGGGCACATGGTTATTGAGGAGGACGGCAGAACGTGTTCCTGTGGCCGTAAGGGATGTTTGGAGGCTTATGTTTCTGTCACTGCCCTGCGAAAAGAAACGGAGGAAAAGCTGGGGACTCCTATGGAGTGGGAAGAACTGTGGAAGACAGCCAGTGAAGGGGATGGGAAGGCAAAAGATCTGGCCGACGGCTATATCCGCCGTCTCAGTACAGGTGTCGTGAATCTGGTCAATATCCTCCATCCACAAAAAGTAGTAATTGGTGGAAATTTAGCTGCTTTTGGCGAGACTTGGCTGGAACCTTTGATAGAGAGCGTCCAAAGCAAATCCTTTGGCGGTGAACATACCCCCATGCCGGAGGTCAAAGCCGGGATTTTGGGCCGGAAAGCAGGAACTTTGGGGGCTGCCAATTTAGTTTAACGTTTTTCAGGTTATGAAGATGCTGAAGGTTGATTTTGGAAGTCAGAATACAAATGAAACACGATCAGTTTATCAAGTAACAGGAAATAAGAATACAACGTTATAAACAAATTGCGGTATGGCCAAAGGTAGACGGGAGGGGATCTTAATACGGCAAGATATTCTAATTGTGCTGTCCGATAGTACACAGAGGGACATATTAAGGGATGCGCTGACACATAGCGGAATAGACGTCACATTAGCTGAAGATGTACGGCAGGCCGTCCGAAGTTTGAAATTACAAGTAACCGCATTCCTTTTATTGGATCTCAGCTTAGACGGTGCTAATTTATTTCTGGACGAGATTGTTGGAACATACTACACTCCACCGCCATTTTTGATGGCAGCAGATACAATTTATAATAACATGATGCGAACGGATATACTGAATAG
>CAMWQV010000080.1 GCA_947176425.1 uncultured Clostridia bacterium | reverse complement strand
GTTGACAGCGGCGCGGACCATGCGGACCTTACCGACGAATACACCGCCGTTACCCGCGAGCTGAAAGACATCTGCGTGCATTTCGGCAAAAACGTCCTGCGGGAAGTGCCGGAGCCGGATTTCTTTGCCGCTCTGCCGGAGCTGCGCCGGAAAGCCGGAGACCGTGCGGTCCTGCGGGCCGTCCATGTCTATGAGGAAAACCGCCGTGTAGAAAACCAGGTCGCCGCGCTGCGCCGGGGAGATTTCCATAGCTTCCTCCAGTTAGTGAAGCAGTCGGGACTGTCCAGCTGGCGGTACCTGCAAAATGTCGTCCCCGCTGGCTATACCCATCACCAGGAAGTGGCGGTTGCGCTGTCTCTGTGCGAACGCCTTTTAGATGGTCAGGGCGCGTGCCGTGTCCACGGGGGCGGGTTCGCCGGAACAGTCCAGGCGTTTGTTCCGCTGGACATCCTGCAAAATTTCCAAAGCGAGATAGAGCGTGTACTGGGCGCAAGAGCCTGCCATGTGCTGACCATCCGTCCTGTTGGCGGCGTCAGGCTGTGCTGAGCATATTTGAAGGAGAGTAAAAGTTATGAGCGATACAAACGTTTCCTTATATATAGCTGCCCTGGCGGATCACGGCATCCAAAAAGGGATGATCGCGCCGGAGGACCGGGTCTGGGCAGTCAACAGCCTGCTCCATGAAATGGGACTCTACGCTTATGAAGAACCGGAAAAAATTCCTGAAATGTCCTTGGAAGAGATATTAGCCGGGCTTTTGGACTACGCCGTCAAAGAGGGCAGAATCGATGATAACCCAGTGAGCCGCGACCTGCTGGACACCGCGCTGATGGGTGTCCTGACGCCCCGCCCGACATTGGTCATTTCCCAGTTCCAGCACCTGTTCCGGGAAAACCCCGAACATGCGACGGACTGGTACTATCAGTTCAGTCAGGATACAGACTATATCCGTGCTTATCGGATTGCTAAAGACGTAAAATGGGTAACGCCCACCGAATACGGCGATTTGGATATTACGATTAATCTCTCCAAGCCGGAAAAGGACCCAAAAGCCATTGCCGCCGCAAAATCCGCACCTCAGAGCGGTTATCCGAAATGCCAGCTCTGTTATGAGAATGAGGGCTACAGCGGCCGTGCGAACCATCCTGCCCGGCAAAATCACCGCATCATCCCCATTACCATTGACGGAACAGACTGGTTTTTCCAGTACTCACCCTATGTATATTATAATGAGCACTGCATCGTGCTGAACAAAAAGCACACCCCCATGAAAATCGACCGTGCGGCGTTCCGGAAGCTGCTGGACTTTGTGCGGCAGTTCCCCCACTACTTTGTCGGCTCGAACGCGGACCTGCCCATTGTAGGCGGTTCGATCCTCAGCCATGACCATTTCCAGGGCGGACGCTATACGTTTGCTATGGAAAAAGCGGAGATTGAGGAGACGGTCTCTTTCCCCGGATTTGAGGACGTAGAAGCCGGGCTGGTCAAATGGCCCATGAGCGTGATTCGCATTCGCTGTGCGGACAGTGCGCGTCTGGTGGAACTGGCGGATAAGATTCTGCTTGCGTGGCGCGGCTACAGCGACCCGTCTGTATTTGTATATGCGGAGACGGACGGCGAGCCTCATAATACCATTACTCCTATCGCAAGGAAGCGCGGCGGAAAATTTGAACTGGATTTGGTGCTGCGCAACAATATTACTACGGACGAATATCCGCTGGGCGTCTACCATCCCCATCAGGAACTGCACCATATCAAGAAAGAAAATATCGGTTTGATCGAAGTCATGGGTTTGGCGGTACTGCCGTCCCGTCTGAAAAACGAAATGGCACGGCTGGGTGAGATGCTGGTAAACGGCGGCGACCCCGCAGCGGATGAAGAACTTGCCAAACACGCGCCCTGGGCCGCGGAGTTGCAGAAAAAATACACGTTTACAAAGGACAACGCGGACGAAATTCTCCGGCAGGAAATTGGCGCGGTATTCGCGAAGGTTCTGGAACATGCGGGCGTGTTTAAGCGCAATGGGGAAGGAAAAGCCGCATTTTTACGGTTCGTTCAGTCTGTTCAGTAAAGGGAGGCTGCTATGGAAATCGGATTCTGGCTCTTTATGCTGATAACGGAACTGCTGGTTCCGGCTGTAATGATCGGGTTCGGGAAATCTTTTATGCAAAACGCCCCGAAAGAAATCAATCCGGTTTTCGGTTATCGAACCAGTATGTCAATGAAAAACCGCGACACATGGGAATTTGCCCATCAGTGTATCGGGAAATTGTGGTATCAGTGGGGACTGGTTTTGCTGCCAATATCCATAGCAGTAATGCTGTTTTTTATTGGCAGAGATGTTGGTACTGTCGGTACTGCGGGTGCTGTTCTCTCAGGGTTACAGATACTTCCGATGATCTTGACCATTATCCCGACAGAATCCGCTTTACGAAAGAATTTTGACGAATACGGCAATAAACGCTGAATAAACCGTCAGGAGAACCGCAATTTTGTTCTTCTGACGGTTTTCTGTTTACTGCCCCAGATATTCCTCCAGACAGATTCCCTGCTCATAAATTTCCTTTGCCGCTTCTTTTCCTACGTACCGGTAATGCCACGGTTCATAAATTATACCCGTAATATCGCTTTTATCGTTGGGATACCGCAGAATAAATCCATATTCCCAGCTGTGGGCCATCAGCCATTTCTGCACATCCGTCTGTTCCTGGGAGCTGTCAAGGATTTGGTTGTTGATATCTACAATATCCAGGGCAAGCCCTAATTGATGCTCGCTGGTTCCCGGCAAAGCGATTTCCTTTCCTGCTTCGGTCTCCGCAGTTTGTTCGGAATAGCCCTGCGCTTTCAGCCGTTCCACTTTATTCAGAAACAATTCCTCCTGTTTTTCATAGGGCCGGTACGACGAACAGATGACTGGTGACAGTCCCGCGCCCCGGCAGGCGTTCATCATAGCCTGCAAGTCCTCATAGCACCGTGAATCGACGGAATGCCCGTTGGAAAGCTGCGTTGCTGAGAACGAATAGTTTTTCGACAGCGGGTTCCAACGATTGACCAGCGTCAGCCGCCAGTCATCGTCCCCAAACGCCGGCTCCTCCGACATAATCGGCGTCACGGCTGCGGTCTGCGGCAGCACAGCGCCTGTACTGCTGTCTTTCGGGAACGGCGCAAAACTGGTAGACAGCATAACGCTCAGGGCCAGCAGCATACAGAATCCAATCAGAAACAGCAGCGGCCCCCAATTTGTCCTGCGCCTGCGTCTGCGCCGCTGGACGGGCCGCGCTTCCTCACGGTACGGCGTGGGCCTGCGGTACGGTTCCAGGTCGGAAACGGGTATACTGATCTCTCTTTTGTACATTATAATCATAGACCTTTCTATCGTTTTTGACTGACGGCAGTATAACAGGGCGGTTTATCGGACCAGTATCAATTTCCCATCAAAACGGCATCAAAAAAACTGATTGAAGGTAAAATATCCATTGTCGTAAAAAACCAGCGGGACTTTGAAACTGTCATGTCCGTTTCCCGGAACAAACAGCAGCGTAAATTTCAGGGTATAGTCGCTTGTCTCCCGCGAATGCGATTCTGATACGGAAATCGCTTCCATCTCGTAATATACCGCAAAAAAATCCTGCCAGCTATACGCCAGCTTGGTAAAAGCCTCCATATCAATATAGCCTGTCCGTCCGAAGACCGGGTAATCAGACTCGGATAAGTCAATGCTGCCGGACACAACTTTACCGTTGATATCGTCCAGAATAAATAATCCCTCAAAGCCGATATGCCAGTGACAGGCCCAGGCAACAGCAGAAAAATCCGCATTTGTTGTGGAGACCATCAGCATAGGATAGATATCGCATAAGTCCTCCAGCCGTTCCAGGTCCATTTCCTCCAGCAGCTCCCTGTTCAGCAGATATCTTTGGGCATACACCTGAATCAGCCCGGCATCTGTCAGAGCGGATACCGTATCCCGCGCCGCGGCTGCAATCTCCGATTCGGTCAAATGTGTGTCGCCCTGCCAGCTCATACCCATACACTGCTGCATATTTTCCAGCATCAGCAGCAGGCCGCCGTCTTCTGAAAGCGTCAGGCTGACCGGCTCGAACGACCGGGCTTCCGTCTGGTTTTCCACATAGCGGTCCTGTATGCGGGATACAGCGTAAGGCAGCAGCGCGCCTCCGGCGGTCAGAACGGATACCAGCAGGAGCAGGCCGCAGGTTCGCAATATTTTCATGATTAGCATAACCTCCGCTTAGAGATTAAAGAAAATATGTCCGTTATCATAGAATGTAAGCGTTATATCACAAGGTTCCTGATCTTCCGGCGGCTGAAAGCGCAGCTGAAACACGGCGCTGTATTCCGTGGGAAGCTCTGCCTCGTTCAGGGAAACTTCCATACCGTAATATTGGGATAGAGTAGATGCCCATTTGCTTGCGAGTTTTGTAAAACGATCCATCTGTGAATCGGAGATAAAAGCGTTCTGCCTGCCGGAGACGGCAGCATTGGCACTGCTGTTCATGATAAACTCTTCGTATATATCAGGCGAAGGAGCTTCCAGCGCGACCATTTTTCCGCTTTCATCGTCAATAAAGACCATGCCGCCGGGCAGGGAGCAGAGCCAGATCACAGCGGACGGACTTCCGGCCCTCTCTGTGGAGATGATGAGATTCGGCTCCATATATGCCGGTCCCGCGCTCCTGTCCTCAAAAAAGTCCGGAATATACCCGGCGTCCGCCAGAATGTAAACAACATCAGCGGCGGCGCTGGAGACCTCTTCAGGGGTCATTTTTGTCTCACCCGACCAGACCATGCTGTCAAACCCGCCCGACAGGTCCCGCAGGCGCACAAGCACGTCCCCGCCCTGCTGGAGCGTCAGGCTGACCGGGTCAAAGGATCGGGTTTCCATGCGGTTTTCCACATAGGTATCCTGCAAACGGGATACTCCATAGGGCAGCAGCGCGCCGGTTATGGTCAGCAGCAGCGTAAACAGCAAAAGAATCCAGGCGCGTAACTGTTTCAAATCTTCCCACCCCCTATTTTGCGGTTTCCCCGCGTCCGCTGTGCAGTTCCACTGTCACGCACGCGCCGCGGCTGGGCCGGTTCTGAAAAGAGATTGTACCGTTGTGCAGGGCGGCGATCTCCTGGCAGAGCGCGAGCCCCAACCCAAATCCGCCCTGTCTGCGGGAACGCGCCTTGTCCACGCGGTAAAACGCTTCCGTAAGATGTTCCAGCGCTTCCGGCGGGATGCCGGGGCCGTCGTCCATAACCTGAATGCGGCAGCCGTCAGCAAGCATATCGGAACGGAACAGAATATGTCCGCCGTTGTCCATCGCTTTCTGGGCGTTGTCGGTCAGGTTCAGCAGCAGGGACCAAATTAAGTCTGGTTCCATCAGACAGATTCCCCGCTGGCAGTCGCTGGTAACGGCAATATTTCGTTTTACGCACAGAGGCCGCAGGCGTTCCACCAGTTCCCCAATCAGGTCCGACGGGGATATCTCCGTAAACGGCAGGCCCTTCTGTTTCAAAACCAGCAGTTCCAGCAGTTTTCGGGACAGATTCTCCAGCCGTTTCCCTTCCGAGTAGATATAGCCCGCCGCTTCGGTCTGTTCCTCCGGGGTCAGCGTACCGCTCCGCAGAAGCTCCGCGTAACCGATGAGACTGGTCATAGGGGTTTTCATCTCATGGGCAAAGCTTCCGACAAACCGCTCCTGCCGTTCCACCGCCTGGTGCAGCTGTGAAATGGTTTCCTCCATCTGCGCCGCCATCGCGTTAAAATCCTCCGAGACCGCGCCGATCTCATCCGCCGACCGCACCGGCACCCGGCTGGAAAAATCCCCGCCTGCAATGGCCCGTGAGGTCCGCGACAGCCCGACCAGAGGCCGTGTCAGCACTTTGGATACTGTGTAGGACAGCACCGCGCACAGCAGCGCCATAATGCCAAATACCCGCAGATAGGTTTTCTGCTGGCTGCGGCGCATGGTATAGAGCGCGGAAATATTGTGGGCAGTCTGCAAGTATAAAATGTCGCCGTTGGTCTCCACCGCGCTGGACAGAAGCAGGTATTGTTCCCCGTCCGGCCCCGGCATGATGGTAAAGATACAGCCTCCGGAGTCGGGGCGGGCGGTATTCTGCAAGAGATACGACGCGGTGTTGTCCACACTGTACAAGACGGTTTCCTCTGTTGACAGCCGCAGCGCAGCCCAGCTGGACCGGTCCTGCTCATAGAGCTGCGCCATTGTTACTGACAAAGCGTCACTGTCCAGATAGGGGTCCAGGCCGTTGACGATTTGCAGCGCGGTCCAGGCCATGCGGCAGGAGGTAAACGCCGCGTCACGTTCCCGCTCCAGGGAGTCCTGGAAGGATTCGGCAATCAGCAGACTCCCTCCCGCGCCGAAAAGCGCCGACAGTAGCGCAAGCATACAGAGCGTCATTTTAATACGAAATTTCATGGCGATATTTCCAGACGGTAGCCGACTTTATTGACCGCTTTCAGCAGATGTTCCCAGCCGACTTTTTTCCGCAGTCTCTGCACCGCCAGATCGACGGCTTTGCTTCCGAACGGGTATTCACCGCCCCAAACCCGCTCATAGATCGTCTCCCGAAACATAGCGCGGCGCGGATTGCGGGCGAATAAAAGCAGCAGTTCATATTCTGTTTTAGTCAGATTGATCTCCTCTCCGTCCCGCCAGACCTGCATGGACCGGGTGTCAATCTCCAGCCCGCCCGCCTGCAATACCATACCGCATTTCTGATACCGGCGCAGAACCACGTCGATCCGGGCCAGCAGCTCAATCGTCTCAAAGGGCTTGACAATATAATCCTCCGCGCCCAGCTTCAGGCCCTTAACGCGGTTGGGAACGGAATCCACAGCCGTTATAAAAATGACAGGTATCTCCAGCGGGCGTATGTACTCCATCAGTTCAAAACCGTCTACATAGGGCAGCATGACGTCCAGCAGGATCAGGTCAAAAGGGGTCGATTCCAGCAGGTCAGCCGCCGCCGCGCCGTCGTAAACGCAGGTGCAGGAATAGCCCTCCTTTGTCAGAGCCATCCGGATCAGGCTGGAAATTGGTTTTTCGTCCTCGACAATTAAAATTTGGATCACAGCAGTATGCCTCCTGTTATTTGCTCCCTATAGAATTACATCCTTCCGGCATCAAAACGGCAACATTTTTATGGATTCCAACCTTTTGCCGCGGATATTTTATTATACAGTTCTCACAAGGGGTTTTCAACAATTTCAACAGAATTACACACAATTTCTATAACGCTCGGATTCCAGAGCTTGTCAGTTTTGCCGAAACAGGGAATAATTTGTCACAAGAAAGGCGCACCGGACAGCCATCCGATGCGCCTCATGATTGAAGATTTACGGGAGATAGTTAATAGGATTCTGCCGTTCGCCGTTGAGACGGACCTCAAAGTGACAGTGATTTCCGGTAGAACGTCCTGTACTGCCCATCTCCGCGATATGCTGGCCCTTATAGACTTTATCGCCAACGCTGACCACCAGGCTGCTGTTGTGACCATAGTAGGTGATATAGCCGTTGCCGTGGTCAATCTGGACCAGATTCCCATAACTGCCCATCCATCCGGCGTAGATGACCTCGCCGCCGTCAGCAGCAACAACATCCGTACCATAGGAATTGGCAATATCGATTCCGCCGTGGAAAGAACTGCCGCCGAAGATATTGCGATAACCATATTTGGAAGTAATGGTACCGCTTACCGGCCAGCGGAAAGACCCGGTAGGCAGCCATGTGGGACGCTCCAGCGTACCGCGGGCCTGCACCTCGGTCACCGGCTCCACCAGGACGGTCTCCGATTCAATCACGCGGTCAACCTCCATGAGGCCCTCATACGTAACGCGGGCCACAAT
>CAMWQV010000079.1 GCA_947176425.1 uncultured Clostridia bacterium | reverse complement strand
TTGAAACCTCCAAACTCCTTGCAATCAAAGGGGTTGGAGATTCCGAAAGATTATAATCCAAAATAAGGAGGACAGGCAATACAACACATACGCAAAGAACAAAGTATGACCCAGAAACAGCTTGCCGAGCTGACGGACGTTGCCTCCAACTCGATCTCACGGATTGAACGGGGACTACTGATGCCCGCTCTGCCAACCTTGATTGACATTTGCAATGCCCTTGGAACGGGAGCTGATTCTATCCTAGCTGCGTACATTGCAAAGGACACTCCGATTCGATGGACACCCCTGGCGGAGAAGCTGGGAGGATTGGACTTGGAGACACAGCATAAGATCGAAACCATCCTTGACTGCCTCATTGAAACGATCTGATGATGTGATATACCGGGGAGTAATAACAAAACCTGGAGTGCCGCATGGCACCCCAGGTTATCTTCACTTGATGATATTGAGCTTGGTAGATCGGCATTTGGTGTTCTGTGCGTAATCATAATGCACAACGATGGAATACCCGGTTTCTGTGGGTACATCTATATCCATCTCCATGTCTCCTTACTTAAACGACATCGCCAGCAGACTGCTTGCCGTTCTGTGCCATGACACCCGCCAGTTCATGAGGTACATACAGCTCTTCC
Organism: uncultured Clostridia bacterium; assembly: GCA_947176425.1. Taxonomy (GTDB): domain Bacteria; phylum Bacillota; class Clostridia; order Oscillospirales; family Oscillospiraceae; genus Pelethomonas. The sequence continues at coordinate 7,255 of CAMWQV010000079.1, read as the reverse complement.
AGGTACTTCATCTCATGCTCGGTCAGTTCCAGGTCAACGGCCTTTACTGCTCCATCCACATGAGAGACTTTTGTCACGCCCATCACTGGAGCATCCACCTTTTGCAGCAGCCATGCAAGAGACACCTCTGTCATGGACACACCCCTGTCTGTGGCAATTTCTTCGACACGCTGGATGATCCGTGCATCTGCCTCCTGCGACTTATCATATTTGAACCTTGCGTAGTCATCCAGTTCCAAGCGCTTTGTGGTCTTTCCCAACGGCCTGCACAGCCGTCCGGAAGCCAGTGGGCTATAGGGAGCTAAAGCAATCCCCTGGTCCTCACAGAAGGGGATCATCTCCCGTTCTTCCTCACGGGCCAGTAGATTATAATGCCCCTGGACAGAGATAAACTCAGCCAGTCCATGGGTTCTTGCGTAGAAGCTGATCTTGGCCAGCTGCCATGCGTAGCAGTTAGAAATACCGATGTATCGGGTTTTCCCGGCCTTGACCGCCGCATCCAGCCCCTCAATAATCTCTTCCATCGGTGTGTGATAATCCCACATATGATAGATATACAAATCGACATACTCCAGACCCAGACGTGTCAGGCTCTTGTCCAAGCAGTCCGCAACGTGCTGCTGACCTGAGATATGGCGATCCAGTTCCTCTTGGGAGCGCGGCAGGAACTTCGTCGCAACTACATAATCATCCCGCGCAGCAAAGTCACGCAATGCACGTCCGAGTATCTGTTCACTGGAACCGTTCTGGTAGGACATGGCGGTATCGAAGAAGTTGATCCCATGCTCCAGCCCGTAACGGATGATCTCTCTGGCCCCGTCCTCTGCCACCGCCCACTTGTTCATTCCCATGTCCGGGTCGCCAAGTCCCATGCAGCCCATGCAGATACGGGAAACCTTCAAGTTAGAGTTTCCCAGCGTTGTATATTTCATCGGTGTCCCCTCCAAGACTTCGTATATTCAATAGCTGTTCTCCAGCAGATAAGTCTCTGCCTCTCGAACGATCTCTGTGATGTCTTTCCCGTCCTTGTCCAGAATAGGACCAGAGATCCAACTGCCCTCAATGCCATTTTCATAACGGATGCTCTTATAGTAGTTATTCTCGCAGTAAGAACCCGTCTGCACCGTGCAGCTGTTATAGGCATCAAGCACCTCGGCCACGGGCATCCCATTGGGAGTGATCCCAGCATACCGGCTGAAATCCGGCAGACCGTAGATACCGCACTGTTTGAACATGGGAACCGCACTAAGCAGGTAACGCTTGTCATCTGCGGAGAGAGGTGTGAACTCCTTCATATAGGAGATGTTGTCCAGCACCTGATCCATTGTGGACATACCGGACAAGACCGTGAGTACGCCATCCAGGTCGGCGGTGAACTTCACTGCCCAGGCGGAAGGGGTAAGCTCCGGGTGGCGTGCCTTCATCTCCGACGCGATTTCCTCTGGCACGTTGGAAAGCATACCGCCCTTGACTGGCTCCATGACAATGACATCCTTCCCATGCTTGTGGATGACCTCATAGCACTTCCTGGCCTGAATCCAGCAACTATCCCAGTCATAGTAATTGAGGGCGATCTGAACAAACTCCGTTTCCGGGTGGTCGGTAAGGATTCGATCCAGTACCTCTGCCGAGTCATGGAAGGAGAAGCCCAGGTGTTTAATCAGGCCCTCCTCCTTGAACTGCACAGCCTGTTCAAACATCTTGCAGGATTGGACGGTAGTGCTGTAGAGAATACGGTTCAGATTATGGAGCAGGTAGTAGTCGAAGTGTTCCACACCACAATTTTCAAGCTGCTGCATCAGCGTCGTGCGGACTTCCTCTTCCTTCTGGATATTGAATGCGGGGAGCTTCGTCGCCAGGTAATAGCTGTCCCGGGGGTGCCGCTCTACAAGGGCTTTTCTTGTGGCCGTTTCGCTCTGACCATTGTGATACACGAAGCTGGTATCGAAATAGTTGAAGCCAGCCTCAAGGTAGGCATCCACCATCCTGTTCAACTGCTCGAAGTCGAAGCTGACCGGATCGTTCTGATCCAGCAGCGGCAGCCGCATCATACCGAATCCAAGTTTTTTTACATTCATGAGGTATCCTCCTAACTTTATAAAAGATTGTATTCTCGTTCGATGAATGTCAATACAAATTATAGCATTCCTTTATCGAAAGTCAATAGCAAAGGCTTGGTGTATGTACCTTGTCCATCAGGTTTGACATACTCCTGAGTCTTTGATATACTTTTTCACGATCCTACATCTTACAAGCAATGATATGGGAGGTCATCCATGACACGGAAAGAACAGGCAGCCGCAACTCGAAAGAGGATCATTGAAGCTACGCATGATTTGATTGCGGAACATGGCTATTTGAATATAACAGTAGATGATATTGCCACAGCCTGCGGCATAGGTCGTGGGACGTTATACAATTACTTCTCGGGCAAAGAGGACATCCTGGTATACATTGAGCGGGGAAGGTTCCAGGAGGTCTGGCAGATGGTGGAGGATATGGGACTGAAAACAGAGGTGGAGAAGCTCCGTCAATTTATCCTTATCTGGTTCCAGTGTGTCCACAGCGATAATGTGAACGTCTCGAAGGACTGGCACAGACTGGCAGTAGAATTGAAGATCCCCAGTAAGGAAAACCGAACCCATCTCGATGATGATATTGACAACATCGCCGAATACTTTAAGGCGGCCATTCGCTCGGGTGAGCTGCGAGAGGATATGCCGGTACTGCCTATCGCAAAGAGCATTGTGTTCTCCATGTATGGCGCATCTTTTTATAGATGCAGCAGCTACACTCCATTTGATCTGGCTGCATGGTCACAGGAGTTTGTTGAAAATGTCTTAGAGTTGTACATTGCACCCTTCCGTATGCCGAATAGATAAGCAACATAAGGGGGAAACTGTTCTCAACTGTCTCATTGAGTCTATTTAGGCTTGCAATGTAGAGAGATGTCAGCTATAATAAGAAGGCAAGGTCAAGGATACTATGTCGTAGGGCAATGTGATTTATCCTGTGAAAGGCAAAACTGCATAACTTACGACACAGAAAAAGAGTCCCCCATCCATAGGATGAAGGGTCTCTTTTTTGCTCTTTATACCATATTTTACATTCCAATCAGGCTACTGAACTCGGACATTGCCTCAGAAATTTTAATCTGCTGGGGGCAGACCTGTTCGCAGCTCCGGCACCCCACGCAGTTGGCAGGCCGTTTCTCTTGGGGCATACTGGCTACGGCCATGGGCGCGATAAACCCGCCGCCAGTGGTCTTATGCTCGTTGAACAGGGCGATCAGCTCCGGGATGGGCAGGTCCTGGGGACAGTGGCTGGTACAGTAGTGGCAGGCCGTGCAGGGCAGTCCCGCCTGTTTGACTTCCTCGTCAATGCACTTCACCAGCGCGTTGAACTCCTCGCTGCTCAGGGGCGCGTCCGTCTCCCAGGTTGCCATATTTTCCTTGAGCTGCTCCAGGTTGCTCATGCCGGAGAGTACCATCGTCACGCCAGGCACGCTTTGCAGGAAGCGGAAGGCCCAGCCGGGAACTGTCTCTTGGGGCCGCATGGATTTCATCAGTTTGGTCATGTCCTCGGACGCGGAGGCCAGCCTGCCGCCCCGCAGCGGCTCCATGATCCAGACGGGAATGTTGGCCTCGTTCAGCAGCTTGACCTTCTCCTGGCAGTTCTGGAAATGCCAGTCCATGTAATTGAGCTGGAGCTGGCAGAACTCCATATGCTCTCCGTAAGCGTCCAGGAAGCGGCGGAGCACGTCCACACTTCCGTGGCAGGAGAAGCCCAGATGCTTGATCCGCCCGTTCTCCTTCTGCTTGAGCAGGTAGTCCAGAACGCCGTGCTTCGGGTCGAGATAGGCGTCAACGTTTCCCTCATAGACGTTGTGGAACAGGTAGAAGTCGAAATAAGGCGTCTGGCATTTTTCCAGCTGGCGCTCAAAAATTTCCTCCACCTTGTCGATGTTGGCCAGGTCATAGCCGGGGAATTTGGTGGCCAGGTGGTAGCTCTCACGGGGGTATTTGCTCAAAAATTTCCCGGCGACCAGCTCGGAGTTCCCGTTGTGGTAGTCCCACGCCGTATCGAAATAATTGATGCCGCTCTCGTAGGCGCAGTCGATCATCTGCTCTGCCGCAACCTCATCGATCACGCCGGCATCGCCGCCCACTACGGGCAGGCGCATCATGCCCAATCCCAGGCCAGAGAGTTTTTCGTTCTGAAATATTCCGTAAATCATGGTATAAATCCTCCTTATTTATGTACTCGCTCACCGTTCAAAAACGCGGGCACAGTCTTTCAAGTGCTCAATGACCTTGAGCTGCTGGGGGCAAGCCTTTTCGCACTGACCGCAGGCGATGCAATCGGAGGCCGCGCCCACCCCGGAAACCGCCCTGGCGTAATCCGCCGCGCCCTCCTGGAGCTGGCCCCAGACCAGTTGCTTGTTCCGAGCCGCGAAGATCTCCGGAATGGGGATGTGCTTCGGGCACCCGGCGGTGCAGTAGTGACAGGCTGTGCAGGGGATGGATTTGACGCCGTTGATGGCCTCCTGCGCCTTGCGAATTGCTGTCTGTTCCGTTTCATTCAAGGGTTGGAAATCTTTCATGTAAGAGAGATTGTCCTCCATCTGGGCCAGGTTGGACATACCGGACAGCACCGTGATGATCCCTTCCAGCGAGGCCGCGTAGCGGATGGCCCAGGAAGCAAAGGAGGCGTTGGGGTCGGCCTGACGCAGGATATCCTGTACCGCCGTGGCCGGATTGGCCAGAGCGCCGCCCTTTACCGGCTCCATGACAACAATAGACTTGCCGTGCTTTCTGGCAACTTCATAGTTCGCCCTGGCCGTCACATCAGGGTTCTCCCAGTCCGCATAGTTGAGCTGGAGCTGGACAAATTCTGCGTCCGGGTGCTCGGTGAGCAGTTCGTCCAGAATATCCGGTGTTGCGTGGAAGGAAAAGCCCCAGTGCTTAATCAGGCCCTTGGCTTTCAGTTCCTTTACGAAGTCCCAGAGGTGGTACTCGGCATATTTTTTATAATTGCCCGCTTGCAGGGCGTGGAGCAGAAAATAGTCAAAGTATCCCGCACCGGTGCGCTCCAGGCTGGTATAAAACTGCTGCTTGGCGGATCGTTCATCGTGTGCGCCCATCCAGCAGCACAGCTTGGTGGCCAGAGTATAGTTCTCCCGCGGATAGCGGTCCACCAGCGCTGCCTTAGCCGCTTTCTCCGAATCACCGCCGTCGTAAACATAAGCGGTATCAAAGTAGGTCAGTCCGGCGGACATAAACTGATCCACCATCTGTTTCGTCTGCTCGATATCGATTTTCCCTGACTTGAGTTTTGGCAGACGCATCAGGCCGAAGCCCAGCTTAGGGGTGCTCTCCCCCAAATAGTTTTCCATACAGTTGGTCCCTTTCCTTTTAATTTTGTGAGACAGGGGAAATGCTTACATCCTGATCTGTTCGCTCCTCTATGGCAATTTTAATATCTTTTCTGTAAAAATGCAACATCAATATGAACCCGACCACCGCCGACACCGTATCGGCCACTGGCACGGACAGCCACACCGCGTTCAGTTTCCCGGTGAGGGACAGCAGCCAGGCCATCGGAATGAGGACGGCGTAGTTGCGGCTCAGGTCCACCGCCATACTGGTAAAGCTGTGACCCAGGGACTGGATGATGGCCGTGCTCATGTTGCGCACCGCCACCAGCAAATAGCAGCAGGACAGAGCGCGCATTCCCCAGATGCCGATGGCTACCATCTCGTCCGTGGCGTTGAACATCCGCAGGAACATCTCAGGGAAACCCGCGCAGAGTACAAGCCCAATCGCCATCAGGCCCATCGCATAGAGATAACCGAACTTGATGGCCTGGTTGATGCGTCCGCCCTTTTTCGCGCCGTGATTGTAGGCGATGATGGGCGCCGCTGCGCTGCACAGGGCGTTGACCACCGCATAGAAGAACCCAGTCACTCGGGCGCAGACTCCGAAGGTCGCCACGGCGGTGGAGGAAAATTTGTTCAGTACGGCGTTGAAATTGACAATCATAATGCCGTCCAGAGACAGCAGGAGCGTGGAAGGAAGTCCCAGCAACAGCACTCGCTTGACCGCATAGGCCGGAGGGGTCAGGCTGAAGCGGATATGCACCTCTTTGTTTTTGGCGAAATTTAGGGACATCGCCACAAACATTGCTGCGATCTGTCCGATTACCGTAGCCAATGCCGCCCCGGTAATTCCCATGCCGGCGGTGAAAATCAACAGCGGGTCCAGGATCAGGTTGAGGATCGCACCGGTAGCCTGGGAGATCATGCTGTAGACGGTTTTGCCAGTGGAAATGAGCATCCGTTCAAAGACCAGCTGGCCGACGGTGCCGATGCCCAGCCCCAGGTAGACCATGAGGTAGGCCGTACCGCCCTCTATGATGGCAGGGCTGTCGGTCTGTGCGCTCAGGTAGGGCCTGACCAGCATAAACGCTGCCAGCAGGGAGAGCAGCCCACCCACCACCGACAGGAAGATCGCCGCTGCGGCCGCATCGTCCACCTGTTTCTGGCTTTTCTCCCCCAGACCGTGAGAGAGCATGGTGTTCATGCCAACGGCAATGCCCGTTCCCAGAGCGATCAATATCTTTGTGTAGGGTAAGGCAAAGGTGATGGCCGCCATAGCGTCCTCCCCCAGCATGGAGACGAAAATGCCGTCCACGATATTATAGAGGGACTGGGCGGCGGTGGATAAGATGACGGGCAGAGCCATCGTCAAAAGCAGCGACCATACAGGCGCTGTACCCATTTTGTTTTCAGCGGTTGTTTCCATATTGAATGTCCTCCTTACAGCTTCGGATAGTATTATAGCAGTTGAGGGCTTGAAACGGAATTCCCGATTTGCTATAATGGTGCTAACTAAAAGGTTCATGCAAAGGAGGCCATGTCGATGTATAACCATCACTTGGATACATTTCTATGCGCAGCGGATATGGGCAGTTTTTCCCGCGCTGCGGAGGAACTTTTCGTTTCGCCCAATGCGGTCATGAAGCAGATCAATCTGCTGGAAAGCCATTTAGATTTGCAGCTTTTTTTGCGGGACAACCACGGGTTGAAACTCACTCCGGCGGGAGAGGTGGTCTACCGGGAGGCAAAGGCCATTATCCGGCGTTCCAGTAAGGCTTTGGCCCAGGCCAGGGCGGTAGCCGCTCCAAAAGACTTGATTCGGGTGGGTACGACCCTGATGCTATCTCTAATACACAACACCGAGCCCACGAGCCCTCA